>JACVQG010000006.1 GCA_015661045.1 Dehalococcoidia bacterium
GCGGGGAGTCAGCGCCCAGCGGTTCTACATCTATGCCATGCGCCACGAGAAGAGGACTTTGGTAGAAAAGGTAGATTTCATTACTATAGCCGGTCACATCGATGGTCCTGACGGCAGGAAAAAAGCTGGCATAAAGACCGCCGGGCCGGTCCTCTGCGTTACGCCTCTTTCGGTAATGGACTTCGATGAGAAAACGAAGGCTATGCGGCTCGTATCCGTCCACCAGGGGGTTACGGTCGAACAGGTAGTGGAAAACACCGGGTTCGAACTAATCATTCCGCCAAAAGTACCCACCACACTCCCTCCCACCGACGAAGAGCTGGAGCTACTCCATACTAAAATCGACCCCGATGGCGTACTGAGAAAATAAACATCGGTCAGTTGATTTCACTGGTATGTGGGATTAATATATACATTGGCAGGCGATTAGCTCAGGCGGCCAGAGCACCTGCATCACACGCAGGGGGTCACAGGTTCAAGTCCTGTATCGCCCACCATTCTGTACTGTAGACAGAACTTTAGTCGGCCTGTTGGTCATTATGATGGAAGGGCGATTAGAAACTGCTTTGGAGACATGCGAATTTGCTTGTGAATGTAAGAAGGACTTGCTGTTGAACCTGGGTCTCGCTTTGAGGACAGGAATTTTATCCGATTACATCGATACGGGTACGCCGGTTGGCTTTACTTTCGGCTCCTACTGTAATAATAGCCCCCTCCTGCGGTATCGAGATATCTACCGATAGTCTGCGTGCAATATTAGCTACCCCGGCTACTATTTCGTTCTCATAATATGGATTGATATGCACTGCGGCTATTTTCGGCAGATATCCTTGCACATCCCGGAATGTATTTAGCTCGCCAGCAAGTAATTCAGGAGTGAGGTGACCGAAACTTAGAGCCGAGTCAACCAGAGTATCAGGGAAGGTAATCTCTACAACCAGGACGTCAGGTTTTGTAGCTGCCCAGGCAGAGCCAGACCCTACGCCACTATCGCCGGAGTATAGCAGGGTGCCTCCGTTGGGTGATGTTATGGCATAAGCTAGCGCCGGCACCGAGTGGATGACCCGTAACGGGAGGATATTATATCCTTCAATTATGAATGGGCTGCCCGGTTCCACAGATACGTGAATGAAGGTGGGTGACACGGGGTTCGGTAATGTGAAAAAGTTCAGCCAGATATCGGTGTTAAAAATTGTGGTTTCGATTGCCTCCCGCGTTTCGGAGCTACAATAGATTTTTGTTCGGCCCCTCCCGAGCGAGTTGAAACCAAACGTAGCAAGATCCTTGATATGATCGTAGTGCCTGTGAGTCACCAATATATGCCGCACCACCGATTGTTCCTTGAGAGAAAGCGCTGAAGTCAGATTGCCCGCATCTAAGGCAATCACATCATCTACCAGAAGTGAAACGAAATGGCTGTTACTGGACTCGCCCTGCCGGGTACCCAGGACCTTAATCTCCATTCTAAACTACCTCGTATCTAACATGTCATTACGCCCACAGGTTGAACATAAAGTATTAAACCGCAACAAAAGCCAGTATAACAAGAAACAGCGACAGCGGCAAGACTATAAAAATATTGTTCGTCATAAAAGGCCCGGATAAAAAAATGATCCAATCCATTGATTATTCTAATTCTACATATTGACGATAGCCTCCATTTCAGGGATTCAGGGGGTTTAGGGACTTGAAACCCGTGTGTCACTTTATTAGAATACATAATGCATCGGGTGTTATAGATAGATTAAATGGTAAATAAAACATAGTAAATCTTTTGGGTAGTATTTGATATTTCGGGTTAAGCGTGCTATATTCACCTAACAAACACTGGTTGAAAGGTGTGAAAATGCAGTTGGAAGATGGGTCCAGGGTAGCAGTTGTGGGGGGAGGACCGGCTGGCTCCTTTACTAGCTACTTCCTACTTGACCTCGCTGAAAGAGTAGGCACTTCTATTTCCGTTGACATCTACGAACCACGCGATTATACGGTACCTGGCCCTGTGGGTTGTAATATGTGTGGCGGCATTATCTCCGAATCGTTAGTACAGATGTTAGCTACCGAAGGTATCAATTTACCTTCTACAGTGATACAAAGGAGTATTGATTCGTACGTTTTGCACAGCGATGTTGGAACAGTAAACATCGATACCCCACTACATGAGATGAGAATAGGCGCGGTCCACCGGGGCGCCGGCCCAAAAGGGTCGAAAGGGGCGAAATGGGGTAGTTTCGACGGTCATCTCCTGGAATTGGCCCACGGGAAAGGCGCTAATATTTTGCGGGGCAAAGTTGAGGAGTTGACATGGGATAACGGCAGGCCGCGGGTACAGGCTAAAGGATTACCGGCACAAACATACGACCTCTTAGTTGGAGCGGTCGGTATCAATTCCACAGCCCTTAAACTCTTCGAAGGCCTCGGTTTCCAATATAAAGCACCCGAGGCAACGAGGACATTCATTGCCGAGTTCTATTTAGGAGCCGAGGCGATAAAGAAGTATTTCGGCAGCTCCATGCATGTTTTTCTCATGGATATGCCTCGAGTCGAATTTGCTGCCATAATTCCGAAGGGTGAATATGTGACTTTGTGTCTCCTCGGCCATGAGATAGATAAAGAATTGGTAGATAGTTTTTTAAACAATCCTGTGGTAAAGTCCTGTTTCCCTCCGGAGATGGCTATTCTTACTCCCGCTTGCCAGTGCGGACCTAAAATTGCAGTCAAAGCTGTATGTCAACCTTTTGGCGACAGAGTCGTCCTCATTGGTGACTGTGGGGTTACGCGGCTGTACAAAGACGGAATAGGCGCTTCATATAGGACGGCGAAAGCCGTTGCCGTAACCGCCATCTTCGATGGTATCTCTAACAAAGACTTCCAACGCCACTACTGGACAGCCTGCCAGGTAATAAATAAAGATAACCAGTTTGGACTGGTTGTCTTTTTTATCGTGAGCATAATCAGGAAGTTGCGGTTTGTGCGGCGGGCTGTTCTCCGGATGACCGGAAAAGAGCAAGTCATGGAAGGCAAAAAACGGGCAATGAGCATGGTGTTGTGGGATACATTTACCGGCAGTGCTCCGTACCGGAATATATTCTGGCGGGCTTCGCAATTTAATTTTCTTTCCCGTCTCATTACAGAAGTCACCAGAGCCCTGGTTGTTCCCGGATCAAAAGGGCTGAATTAGGAGATGATACTGTGTATATAGGAGAGCTTGGCAAAATATACAAAGAAGGTGAGAATATTGTCCGACAGGGAGAAGCCGGCGATTGCATGTACGTTATCCAGGCGGGAAAGGTGGAGGTTGTTCTTGAAAGGCCTGACAGTAATGTCCGCCTCGCCGTTCTTGAGTCTGGTGATATATTTGGCGAGATGTCTCTGTTCAGCCGTACGGTAAGATCGGCTACAGTTCGTGCTCTTACCGAAACCAGAGTTCTCACCGTGGATAAAAAGGGGTTCCTGCGACGTGTCCACGAAGACCCTTCACTGTCATTCCGGATTCTTCAGAAGATGTCTGAACGCATAAGGAAGCTTAATGATGATGTAGCTGCGTTAAAAGGCCACTAAGGAACCAGGCCCTCATCACGAGTGTGAAATGTCACGAATCCTGGAACGATACTAAAAATAATGGGACCTGATACCGGTTTGTTTATTCAGGCGCTATAACCTTGTTACAAATTACCAGCGTTGTCAGCCGCTCTCTCTATTCCTCAAATGAAGATTTGAATTTTATAACCATGTCGGACTATAATTTATAACACTCTTCTTTTTTATTTTCGAAAACCATCCGTTCCCAAAGAGCTTGAATCATGCTGCTAGAATATACGGATCCCCACCAAACCGGCGAAAATACCGCTGCCTGGTCTGCATCTGTCCCATATCTATCCCGTGTTTTTCTTGAAGCTCTAGGCCGCCATTCACCTCAACAGCCAACCTGGATAGAACAGGTCGAGGGGACTCTTGTCCTCGCCGATATTTCCGGATTTACCCGCCTTTCTGAGCGGCTTGCCGAGCTCGGTAAAGAAGGCGCCGAACGGTTAACCGATATAATAAATAGCTATTTTAGCCGTATGCTGGATATGGCACGGTCACTCGATGGGCATAATGTAAAATTCGGTGGGGATGCATTATTGCTTTTATTCATGGGTAACGACCACGCGCTGCGTGCGGTGGCTACCTCCCTGGCTATGATACGGGCTACTCAGAGCTTTAAAGCGGTAAGTGTAGGCAAAGAGCGAATCCGTTTGAATATGAGCGCCGGAGTGCACAGTGGCACTTTCTGGTCCGCTTCTGCAGGATTAACCGGAGTCAGGATGCAGCATTTTCTCCTGGGTCGGGAGGCCAGCTACGCCGCCAAAGCCGAGGGTAAATCAGAAAGCGGGGAAGTCGTAGTGACCCCGGCAACCAGACAATTACTCGGCGACCGGTGTGAAACTGAAGACTGCGGAGATTTCTTCCGGGTCCTTCGTCTTACCACTCGAATTGCTGCGTTAACCCAGGAGACCATGATAGCCCCTCAACCCTATGCGGCAGCTTATGTGATGGCTTACATCCCTCCACCGATCGCACAGGTCTTACAAACTGGTAGAGAGATAAAGAGTATTGAAGGGGAACACCGCAAAGTCACTATAGGTTTCATTAATGTTATGGGGATAAACGAACTCCTGCAGACAGACGGCCCTGATGTCCTTCTAAGCGAACTACAGATATATTTATCAGCGGTGGTTGAACTGGTAGATAAACATAAAGGCTTTCTGGTAAGTAATGACATAGATTCAAACGGTTTTAAATTAATACTCGTGTTTGGCGCTCCCGTATCCCACGAGTATGACTCAGCAAACGCCCTTCGGTTCGCCCTGGAACTTAACTTGAAGCTAACTCAACTGAATTTACATCTCCAGCACCGCATCGGCATTAATAACGGTTTTGTTTTCGTCGGAGACGTGGGATCAGCATACCGCCGCGAATATACGGTAATGGGAGATGCAGTCAACCTGGCGGCGCGGCTTATGGGCGCATCCAGTCCCGGCCAGATATGTGTATCTAAGCGGTTGTCCGATGAAGTCGGCCCTACCTTTAAAGTTCGTGATTTGCCGCCCTTAACCTTGAAAGGGAAAAAAGACCCTGTGCATGCAGCTATACTTGAAAAGGAAATTGAACAGGTATCGCCATCGTCAGCTCAAGCAAGCCCGCTTTTTGGCCGCCAGGATGAGTTGAATATTCTTACACAGGTTTGCCAGGAAGCTGCCGCCGGTAACTCCCGCTATGTTGTTATTGAAGGTGAGGCCGGGGTAGGTAAATCCCGGTTAGTCTTTGAGTTGAAGGATCAACTGCTGGGCCGAAACTGGACAATCCACACCGGCTATTGCTACTCCCATACCACCGAGAATCCCTTCGTGCCGTGGATAAGCGTTTTGAATTCGCTATTACACCTTAATCCCTCGGACAGTCCAGACGTTCGCACAGAAAGTGCATCGTCTGTATTCAGACAGCTAGTGCCAGACCTGCTGGAGATGGCTCCGCTTCTCAACGGTCTGCTTACCTTAACCATGCGCCAGAGTGAAGTAATCCTCTCCCTGGATGACGAGTCCAGGCGTCGCCGCCTTTTCGAAGTGGTGACAGAATTATTGAAAGCGGCCGCTATTAAGGGACCGGTTTCTATTCTACTAGAGGATTTCAATTGGGCTGACCATAGCTCTGTTCAACTCTTGAATCACGTAGCGGCTAACCTCAAATCTTCCAAAATAATTATATGCGTCACACACCGCCCCAATCCTGAGTTGAAGCTAACCCTACCGGCAGTATCGACCAGGCCTATCCCGCTAGGCGAGCTTTCACGGGAGGCAGCCGGACATCTCATTTCCTTTCTATTAGAACGTCCGGAACTTCCTGTGCAAATGACCGATGTAATTATATCTAAAGCCAGGGGCAATCCCCTTTTTCTAGAGCAGGTTGCACGTTCTATACATCAATCCGAAAGTCTCGACCAGATCATCAATGCACCCGCCTCTAAACTCGCCGAGCAAATGGGCGCACTGGAGATACCCGACCGTATCCAGGCTTTGCTGATGTCCCGCATAGATACTTTGGAAAGTGAAACGAAGGATGTGCTCCGTACCGCAGCCGTAATCGGTAACAGATTCGACCTCCCGACCTTGCGCTCTGTCCTGGATCCGGGAGGGAAAGAACCTCCTCTGGCTCATAATTTGCAGGAGCTTGTCCGTATCGACTTCATATTCATGGAAGAACCCGGTGGGGAAAGGAGTTACAGGTTCAAGCATTCTCTAGTCCAGGAAGTTGCCTACGATAGCCTCCTATTTACCCGCCGCCGTCAGCTACACCGGAGGGTCGCTGTTTTCCTCGAGAATACACATAGCAGCCAACTCGAACCCATATTTGAAACACTGGTGCACCACTATAGCCGGTGTGCCGATCATCCTAAAACACTGGTCTTCTCTATAAAGGCGGCCGGTAAATCTCGTAGTGTTTTTGCTCACGATGAGGCGATAGCCTACTATCATCGCGCCCTGGATGCAGCTCGGCAAAGTGGGGGCGAAGTAATGCATCAGCGTAACTATATTATTGAGCGTATCGGTGATTGCTATGAATCCGCCGGACGGCATATAGAAGCCTCAAAAGCCTTTTCCGATTCGTTGAGGGCGTGGCGGATGTGCAAGCGGCATGGCTCTTTCCAGCCATTGCTGCCCGAGTTAACAGATGGAACACCCGCCAAGGCAAGGGAAAGTATTTTATGTCACAAAATAGCTGTGGCTTATGAACGCAACTCTATATATGATCTGGCGTTGAAATGGCTGGATAATGCCTTAAAAGCACTACAGATAAAGCATCCTTTGCAGGTAGCACGGATTTACGCTTCCAAGAGCCTTGCCCTGTTCCGGAAAGGGCGGTACGAGGATGCCATCCACTGGGGCCGATTGGGGATAGCCCTGTCCCGGCGCAGCGGCGACCATGGTCAGCTCGCTTATGCACATAGTATACTTGGTGGTTCCTACCTGGCTAAAGGCAATATTAAGCAGGCCCTTCAGCAACGCTTGTCGGCGGTAAGGTTATTTGACGAGATAGGAGATATATCCGGGCAGGGAATCGCACATAACAACGTAGGACTTTGCTACCAGTCCCTGGGAGAATTGGACAAAGCGCTCTCTCACTACCAGATTGCTTTGAAAGCGCGCCTCAGACTGGGTAATCCCATTCAGGGAGCTATCGTTAATAATAACATTGGAGAGGTATTATTCATCCAGGGGCGAACACAAGAAGCCCTGGAACAGTTTAACAAAGTAGTGGAGATATATGAGCAAAAGGGCGACCCTTTAGCATTAACCGGGCTGGCGCTGGTAAATCTGTCACGGGTGTACCTGCGCTTTAAAGATTATCTGAAGGCAACAGAGTATCTACAGCGGGGCATTAGCTTACTCAGGAAAGCTCGTAATAAGGGCCTGCTGGCGGAGGCCGCTCTGCAGCAGGCTGAGCTTGAGTTGGAAACAAGACAGGTAGAGACTGCTCTAACAACGTGCGAATGAACACTGGGTGAGATCCGCGAACTGGGCATGAAGCTCCTGGAAGCCAGAGGCGAGCGAATTCTGGGGCGCATCATAATGGCCCAGGAGCGTTTTGAGGATGCGGAGAAGCATCTCAAAAATAGTATTGCATTAGCTCCACGTTACCGGGGGGAATATGAGAAGGCATTAGCCCTAAAATCGTTAGCAGAGCTGTACCGTCTTCAACCCGGAATGAAGCGGTCTACCATGTTATTCCAGTCGAATTTAAACAAAGCTATATCTATTTTTAGGCAGTTAGGAGCGGAGATAGATTTATCGCAATGCACTCAGATGCAGGCTTTTCGTGACCGTTGATTAGTATCGCAACGGCGGGTTTTACCCTGGAGGCGGCGAACCGCTTTTTTGATACTCTTAATACCTATATCATGGTACGTTATACTAATTCTAAATTGCAATCAAAATAGCAGAATAATACATGGTGAATACACAGGCAGAGACGCCTGTGCCACCATTTTCTTGCGCCATCATGATAGCTAATGGGAATTAGATGATTATGAATAATAAAGAAACAACTTCTGGATTACGCCGGCTTTCCACCTTGGACCGCTTCCTTACTTTATGGATATTCCTGGCTATGGGTGTTGGTGTCAGCCTGGGTTACTTTGTTCCCGGAGTCGCCGGCTTCCTATCATTCTTCCATGTGGATACCACTTCAATCCCCATAGCTATCGGGCTTATCCTGATGATGTACCCGCCGCTGGCTAAGGTGAGGTACGAGGAAATGGGGCGAGTGTTCCGTGACTGGCGCGTGATGGGACTGTCGCTGATACAGAACTATGTTATCGGCCCGGTGCTCATGTTCCTGGTAGCTATTCTCTTCATGGGTTTTATATGGCCTCATCCCGACTACATGGTCGGCCTGATTATGATCGGGCTGGCCCGCTGTATCGCGATGGTCCTTGTCTGGAACCAGCTAGCCAGGGGGGATTCTGAATATGCCGCCGGATTGGTGGCGCTGAATTCCATCTTTCAAATAGTCTTCTACTCCGTCTATGCCTATGTCTTCATCACCATACTGCCCGGATGGTTCGGCCTGGGCGGGGCCGTGGTCAAAGTTACCATGGGTGAGATAGCCAGGAGTGTGCTCATTTACCTGGGCATTCCTTTCTTTGGCGGCATGCTTACCCGTTTCATCTTCCTTAAGACCAAGGGGCGGGAATGGTACGAGAGCAAATTCATCCCCAGAATAAGTCCTATCACCCTGGGGGCATTGCTGTTCACTATAGTGGTGATGTTCTCGCTTAAAGGAGAACTCATCGTACAGATACCACTGGATGTGGTCAAAATCGCCGTTCCACTGCTTATCTACTTTGTGATAATGTTCCTGGTCTCATTCTACATGGGCAAGAAAATCGGCGCTGACTACTCTAAAACAGCCACTATCGCCTTCACTGCCGCCAGCAACAACTTCGAGCTAGCAATTGCTGTAGCTGTGGCAGTATTTGGCATTGGCTCAGGACAGGCATTTGCCGCCGTTGTCGGGCCGCTGGTTGAAGTACCGGTGCTAATCAGCCTGGTGAATGTAGCGTTGTTTTTCAGACGGAAGTTTTTTGGATTGGAGGCTGCGCCTGGAATCGTTAGCGAAAAGGGAAGCACCTGCTGTTGAGTCGTCTCAAGGGTGCGAGGTGAACAAATCAGCGCTTTTTACTTTTAGTAACAAAACATCTAAGAATAGGAGGTGGCAGATATGGTTGGTATTTCTCAGGTAGCTCCTCACATCTACCAGATAGGCCCTGTGGGCCATGTCTTTGACGATGTCATGGTCTATCTGGTAACCGGGCAAAAGGTGGCTCTCATTGAAGCTGGCCCTGGTGTATCTGCTCCGCTTATCTTAGAAGCTCTCCAAAAGCTGGAGATTGAACCTGCCCGTCTGGCCTATATCATACCCACCCACATCCATATTGACCATGTTGGCGGCGCCGGTCTTCTGGCCCGGGAAATACCCTGGGCACGGGTTGTGGCGCACCCCAGAGCAGCCCGACACCTCATTGATCCCACCAGGCTTATTGCCGCCACTCGGCAACTCTTCGGCAATTTTGAGAGCGAATTAGGACCTATTCACACGATAAGTGAAACTCAGCTCTTAGTTGCCCAGGACGGAGAGACCATATCTCTGGGGACAGAGGAACTGAAAATCGTCTATTCTCCGGGCCACGCTCCTCATCATATTTGTATCTTCGACATGCGCAGTCGGGGCCTTTTCTGCGGCGAAGCCCTGGGTTGCTACCCCATGCCAGAGGGCAATTTTGTCATCCCCGGCGCTGCTCCCCCGGACTTTGATCTTGAACTCTATTTGGAGACCATAGGTAAACTGGAGAAGCTTGAGCCAGAAATGCTCTTTTATAGCCATGACGGCGTAGGCCACGATGCCAAGAAGCTTATCCAACTCGTCCGTGAAAGCGTCCGGGCCTATGCTGATATTGTTCTACCTGCTATGCGTGCTGGAGATAATCCCGGTCAAATCACCAAAAAATTGGAAGCCTACGTCTCCAGCATCGTCTCTAGACCGGTAGAACTCACCTGCCCCAGACCAGTGCAAGGATATATGGCCTACTTTGAACGCAATGGACTGGCTGTGAAGGGGAGTTAAGTAGCCTGGGCCAATATACCCGGGGCGCTTTTCCCCCAAATAGCGAATAGATCAAATAACTACTTGAAGGAGAACGGAAATGGGAACTGAATCTAAGGAAATCAAAGATGCGGTGCGCAAGCGTTATGCACAGGCAGCAAAGCAAGCCTCTTGCTGCTCCCCTAATGAAGCCCTCACGACTCTCACGAGTTCCTGCTGTCCATCGGCAGCTACTCCAGTGAAAGGTCATTCCGGGCGGCTTTATTCCACAGAGGAGCTTCAAGCAGTTCCCCAGGAAGCCCGGCAGGTCTCTTTGGGCTGCGGTAATCCGGTAGCTCTGGCTCAAATCAAACCTGGCCAAACAATATTAGACCTGGGCAGCGGCGGTGGTATCGACTGCTTTCTGGCGGTGGAGAGGGTGGGACTTCAAGGTAAAGTTATCGGCCTGGATATGACCCCGGAGATGATAAAACTGGCCCGGGAAAACGCCCAAAAAATGGGACTTGCCAACGTGGAGTTCCGCCTGGGCGAAATGGAGCACATGCCAGTTGAAGATAGCACTGTGGATTTAATCATCTCCAACTGTGTGGTCTGCCTGTCTCCCGACAAGGACGCAGTATTCAGGGAAGCCTTTCGGGTGCTCCGGCCAGGGGGGAAGCTATGCCTTTCGGATATGGTTTTCCTCGGCGAGATACCAATACAGGTTAAAGACGACGCTGAGAAGTGGGTGCACTGCGTCGCCGGCGCCTTAGAGAAGGACGATTACCTGAGACGCATAGCCGGGGCAGGGTTTGCAGACATAATTACCAACAAGCTTGAGCGCCGGGAGGCCCGGCCAGGGGAGGAGTGGCGGAGCAAAATGGCCAGCTTGACAGTGACGGCGGTAAAACCAGCTTTGTGATTTTTTGGCAAACCAAGAAAGTAGATTGCACGAAAACTATTAACTCGGAAATAATTCTACCTTTACGGAGGCAATATGGGGGATATTTGTATAAATATTATATATTATCAGCCAGGCAGTGGGGTTTCTAATTATTCCTGGGTAGATGTGATAAAAGCAACCTCGACTGTCCACACAAGGCCCACCAGGCTGTTTTTGGGGTGGCAATAATGTCTAAAGCTCTGCGGAAAGTGCATTATGCCTGGATACTTCTGGGCGCTGTCACCATGGCTGCGGCGGTAAGCAGCGGCCTGCGGCTTTCATTTGGCGTCATCCTGGACCCTCTGGCTCAGGAATTTGGGTGGAGTCGGGGGGCTATCTCTCTCGCCTATAGTATTTCTTTCTTGGCGGCGGTGCCCCTGACCTTCCTGGCAGGGTGGACGGGGGAAACGTTTGGAACCCGGCGCATGGTGATGTTCGGCTCTTTGACAGTAGTGATGGGTATGTATTTGACCAGCCGGGCAACAAACTTGTGGCAATTCTACGTCTTCAATGGGGTGATGGTGGGAGGTCTGGGCACCGCGCTGTTCATGACCTTGCTCCCTATCACGGTCACCAGATGGTTCCATGCACGGCTAGGTTTGGCCATGGGAATAATGTGGACGGCCCAGAGCTGGGGCCCCATGCTTCTGTCTCCTGCCCTGCGCTGGGCTATCGAGACGGTGGGGTGGAGGACGTCCTTTACCGTCCTCGGCTTTATCCTGGGTGGTATCATACTGGCAGCTTCACTCTTCATTCGTAACCGGCCTGAGGATAAGGGCCTGGCGCCGTACGGTATGCCAGTCAAAAAGCAGGGAGCAGCAGTTAATGTTGCGCCGATCGGGGAGGGATCGCTGAACCTTGGGCAAGCCCGGCGGACACCGGCTTTCTGGGCGTTGATAGGCATCCATTTTATTGGCTGCGTCAGCCATTCCATTCCGCTGGCCCACATAGTGTCGATGGCTACGGCGGCAGGAATAGGTGGGGTAGCGGCCGCCGGCCTGCTCAGCGCCGTCAGCCTTACCTCTATGGGCAGCCGGTTCGGCATGTCCCTCCTCTCCGAGGCCAAAGGTAGCCGTCTGACCCTGGGGTTGTCTCTTCTCTTGCAGACTACACCCTTGCTCATCCTGCTCTGGGCTAAAGACCTTTGGGTTTTCTACCTGGCGGCGCTTCTCTTCGGGATTGGCTTCGGTGGTGAGATGGTGGGCTTCCCCATGTTTAACCGGCAGTTGTATGGGCTAGCAGCGCCTCTGACACGCATATATTCCTATCAGATGGTCGGGGCCTTGACGGGGATGGCCCTCGGTGGGTGGCTGGGGGGATTTCTCATTGACTTAACAGGGGGATACGTATGGCCTGTACTGGCATCGGTAATAACGGGATATGCAGGGCTTATCGCTCTCTTATGGCTACCACACCACCGCACCAGCGCTACCCCATTGCTAGCGGTACCGGCGGCCGCTGGTGGAGGTGCCGGTGTTAATTAGCCTGGTGAATGTGGCCCTCTATTTCCAACGCAGGTATTTCCGACACGAAATGCAACCTCAAACAGTTTCATCCCTAAAATAGGAGCATTGAACTATGTCCCATGCTAACATATCCCGGAAAAGCCCCTCGCGGATAACAGGCTCCCTGGAGACCGTAGCGGGAAATATCCCTCAGATATCTACAAAGCTGACATTGATGGATATTCTGGGTTTCTGGCGCATGAGATGGGGCATAGGCCGGATGAACTATAAAGTAGAGCCGGGACTGTATGCTATAGGCAGCCCTGGGCCAGACTCGCCGGTATTAGTATCCGCTAATTACAAAATGAGCTTCGACATCCTTCGCCGGGCCGTATCCAGCCACAATGCCTGGGTGTTCGTCATTGACACCAAAGGCGTAAACGTGTGGTGCGCAGCTGGCAAGGGCACCTTCAGTACAGGGGCTGTCCTGTGGCAAATCAAATTAACCGGACTTCAAAAGATAGCCCCTCATGGTACTATTATCTTACCCCAGCTCAGCGCCACAGGGGTTAAGGCCCACGAGGTACAAAAAATATCAGGTTTGCGCACGGTTTTTGGCCCGGTGCGAGCCGATGACATACCAGCCTTTCTGGATAATGGAATGAAAGCTACCGCTGAAATGCGAAAGGTTAAGTTTGGAATGATAGACCGTCTGGTGCTCACCCCGGTGGAGATTAAGTCTGCTTTTAGGTATCTAATCCTTCTTTTATTTATTCTCTTTATTCTGGGTGGGGTTAGCCTGGTAGGATTCTCCGTAGACAAAGCCTGGAGTATGTTTGTTTCGGGTGGTGTAGCCTTACTGGGAGCGGTTCTAACGGGGACAGTAATCACGCCTATGCTGCTACCGTGGGTCCCCGGAAGGGCCTTTTCTCTTAAAGGCGGCCAGGTCGGTCTTGCCTGGGCATTGGCTGTCTCTGCATATAATTGGAACTTTTTAAGTGAGGTGGGTTTACCAGGTATCACCAACAGGATTGCCGCCTTACTCGCGATACCGGCAATCTCGGCCTATTTAGCCTTTAATTTTACAGGTTCGACTACATATACATCCATGTCTGGAGTGCGCAAGGAGATGCGGCTCGCCTTACCCTTGATACTGGGAGCTGGCATTGTGGGTATATTGGTTTTCCTGGTGGGTTTGGTAAAAGGTTGAGTGTTACAGGAGGGGGCATATGGGCATGATATATCTAAAAAATGTAGCTACATT
>JACVQG010000170.1 GCA_015661045.1 Dehalococcoidia bacterium
GATTTCAGTCTGAGCAACTGTCTTCACTCCGAAATTACCAATATAGCTGCCCTTGTTGATTATCAAAGACATTATCTTTCCGATTATCTTCAGCAATGGCACCTGACAAACAATAGCATTGATAATTTCCACATCCTGGAGCCCAAAACTGGTTCCTATAGTGGTACCGCAGATGCTTTCTATCAGAACCTGGACTATATAAAAAAATATAACCCGGATGCAGTCCTGGTTTTAGCCGGAGACCATGTATACCGCATGGACTATCGCAAAATGTTAGCCTTTCACCAACAAGTTGATGCTGATGTAACGATAGGAGCCATCCCGGTACCTATCGAAGAAGCCCGTAGATTTGGTATTGTTACTACCAAACCTGATGGCAACCTAACCGGCTTTATCGAAAAACCTAAAATACCGACAAATAATCTCGCCTCGATGGGTATATATGTTTTTCAAAAGCAGGTGCTTATAGATCGCCTTATCGAAGATAATATTTTAGCCAATTCCCAACATGACTTCGGCCGGTCCATTATCCCCGAAATTGTAAAAGACAAGAAGGTATTTGCCTACAAGTTCGATGGCTACTGGCAGGACATAGGCACCGTGGCGGCTTATTATAAGGCGAATATGGAACTCTTGAGTGACATACCATCCTTAAGCCTGAATGGTAAATGGCCTATCTTCAGCACCAATAATTTTCTATTGCCACCCAGGATTATCCACCAGGACAGAATCAATCGTAGCCTCGTTGGCCAGGGTTGTATCATCCGGGGTAAGGTTGAAAACTCCATCCTGTCTGATGGGGTAATGGTTGATGAGAATGCTGTAGTAACCAATTCGGTTGTGATGGCAAATACGACCATTGGAAAACATAGTGTTGTAAATAGTTGTATTCTGGATGAGGATGTTAATGTCGGTGAATTCTGTTATGTGGGCTTTGGGGCCACACTTATCCCTGTTGACCGGGATATCACAGTTATTGGAAAAGGAGTTGCGGTGCCTTCAGGCACAGCCATCGGCCGTAACTGCAAGGTACAGCCTGAAGTGAGGCTGGAAGACTTCGGTTCCAACGTAGTCCCGGCGGGTTCTATCGTTGCCCGCAGTTAGGGGTGTAAGGTGTTGCTAACGAATAGCCACGTGGATAGCGGCCATCCCACCCAACAACCGCTGGTAGTCCACTCTTTGAAAACCCGCTTCGAGCAATATTTGGGAGACCTCTTCCGGGTTATAAAACCGTCTTGCAGAATCGGCTAAATACCGGTAGGCTCCCCGGTGGCCGGAGAAAAATCCACCGACGCCAGGGACAATAGCCTGGAGATAAAGATGAAACGCCATCTGTAACAGGCGCATATTTGGTTGGCTGGTTTCCACAACTACGAACTTTCCTCCCGGTGAAATAACCCTACTGATTTCTTTAAGGTATTGCTGTCGAAGCGGATTACGATAGGTAATATTACGGAAGGCAAACGAGATACCGATAACATGAAAGTAAGCATCGGGGAAAGGTAAAGATGCAGCATCGCCCTGAATGAAAGCAACCTTCTGTTCAAGACCCCTGGTTATAGCTTTGGCCCTCGCCAATTCTAACATCGGCTCACAGAAATCCAACCCTACTATCTGCACATTCCTCTTGATGAGCCCCGCCAGATGGAGGGCCAGGTCACCGGTTCCACAACATAAATCAAGTATGCGGCCGGGTTGGTCACGCAAACATTCTATTGCGGCCTGCCGCCGCCATCTTTCGTCAAAACCCCATGTAAGCGCGAGATTCAGAAAATCGTAATGCGCAGGCACCGTCGAGAACATTTTTAACAACGGCTGAGTAGTTTGTTTTACGCCTTCGTTGCTGGCAGGTCCGCTTGCAGGCAATCCCTGTTGTGAGGTATGCATTCGTTAATATCATAGACAGGTTAGTGAATGGCGTCAACTCAGGATAAAGCGAGGCACCCTTCTGCTGACATATATCGGGCGACATCTTGTAGCCCCAGGCCTTCAAGCTGCGCTTTCTTCTGAAGGCCGGTCTCTTTATCCCAGCCGCGGAGTTCATAGAACTCAGTTAGTATCTTCTGGAACTTCTTTTTATCAAAAAAAGCACCCTTGCGGGATATAATCTCGCCGTTTTTCCCCGGCAGGATACAATCTGGGTTTAAACGTTCGCTCTCCAGGGGTACGGTATAGCTTACCTCCGGGAGGGTATCGTACTCCCTACCCCTGTGACCTTCCCGTACCAGGATAGCCCGTTGCAGATTAAAGATTCTTTCCCCTACCCGGTTAAGTCCCTCCTCTGTGATATCACTGCCGGTGATGGCGGAGAATATTTTGCTCTCAACCGATGGGTCACCCACATGGTCGGCTGAATGTTCTACGTATAGAATGGGGAAGACATTGTCACAAAGGATGAGGCTTTCCTTTGTAAGTTGCCTGTCCTGTATCATCTTCGCCGCTAAGGCTTTACCCTCGTAGGTGGAAAAGTCGGCGGCGCTCTCACTTCCCCAGAACTTCATGGCTATGGCCCGAAAAACATCGCTCGAAGTGTTGGCGTTGGGCAATTTATTAGCCCATTGTACCCACTGGGCAGCCAAACGGCTTTGTTCGTGAAGCTGCTGGATGGGTTGTCTAATCGCAACAGCATAAAGTAACCCTGTGGTAATATACGTCTTTGGCAGGTATGTCATCCTCTCCCCGGCTTTAGTAATATCATCAGAGAATAGCTCCAGCGCCTGTCCTCCCAGAACTTCAGCGGCCCGGGGTAATCCCAGCGCAAGTATATCTCCGAAGCCCTCCCGCCGTGCGATAGCCGGGATGAGGGCCTGAATAAACTCCAGGCTCCCTATTTTAGCCAGAGGTAAATTAGTGTTCTTCTCCGTTAGTGCGCCTGCCTGGTGACATCGGTAAAGCCATGTATTAATACTGACAATGGATTTAGTGTTAAGGCCATAATCGTCACATAGCCGGTTGGCATAGAAAGCTACATCGTTGGGTTGGCCTGAGTATTTTTTAGTCCATTCCGAATATACATTGCTACTCTGGCACATGAATTTTCCCCTGCGCCCATCCGTGGCTTCGTAAATACTTCGATTGCATTCGGCAGTGCAGCCATAGCAGTGGTCTTTCTCAGAACCTCCGCCCGAGTCTGTTTGAGGGGCATCCTTCTTCAACTTAACAACGTAGTCCAGCAATTCCTGAAGCTGTTGCGGCCGGACAGCTTTGAAACTGCCGCTTCCCCTGACGCCGATGGCCTTAAGATGCTTCGAACCCATGACCGCTCCCAGGCTGCCGGAGCCGCTGGAGTCGTTATCGGCCAGAAGGGTAGCCATAGGAACCAGGTTTTCCCCCGCCGGCCCCGTAGCTACTACCTTAAGGGAACTGCCTTGCTCGCCCTTGAGAATCTCCCGGACCTGCACGGAACCCTTCCCCCAAAGATTCGCAGCATCTTTTATGCTGATTTCCCCGTCCTGGACCAGGAGATAGACCGGTTTATCTGCTTTACCCTGAACCACCAGGCCGTCGAAGCCGGCAAGTTTAAGCTCGGTTCCCCAACCTCCACCCATATTACAATGGGAGAAGAACTGAGGTGTGGTGGCCGGAGACTTGCCACAGACCACCCATCGGGCGCCGGCCAGACCATTGAAGCCAGCACAGGGACCAGGGGCAAAGATTAGCCGGTTCTCGGGGTCAAAAGCCTGGACCTGAGGAGGTACCTCATCCCAGTATATTTTGGCGGCCATACCCTGCCCTCCGATAAAATCCTCGGCATAATTTTCGGTGGGAATGTGAGTAACTTTCCCTGTGGACAGGTCAACCCGTGCTATTTTGCCTGCATATCCCGGTTTCGCAACCATACTACCCTCCTTAGCCCCTCATTTCTAATGTTTTTCTACCAAAACTTCTAATCCCCTCTCCCCATCGAGGGAGAGGACTAAGGTGAGGGGGCACAAAGGTTTTTGGCTAATCACCCTTATCCTATCCTTCTTCCCTTGAGGGAGAAGAGATTCCTAATTGTATTTTCTTGCTTCGTGGTATCCCATGCAAGGGGGTGCAAAAGGCGGGGGATTTACCCGTTGCATCAAAATGGATAAAAATCTCTCCCCCGATGGGGCGAGAGGAGAGACTACGCTCCATGAATCATTTGCCAGCCGTTATATCATCAGCTTTTGCAGCTTCTTCTGCTGTCAGTTTCCATTTTCCAGCAGCTATATTAGCTGAAACCTGTTCAGGTTTTTTGGCCCCGGCTATAACCGTGCTCACATACGGTTTGGATAGCAACCACGCTATGGCCAGTTCCCCCACTGTATGGCCTCTCTCAGAGGCAAAGTCTTCCAATTTGGACAGCTTGCTCCAATTTGCTTCGTTCAAAACACCGCTATATAGTGCATTTGGCTTGGATAAACGCCCATCTTCGGGCGACTTCTCGCCCTTCCGGTACTTCCCTGTGAGGAATCCCTGTGAGGAAGCCTCCCGCTAAAGGGCCCCACGGTATCACCCCGACGTTGTGGGCCTGGCAGCAGGGGGCAAGCTCCGCCTCGATTTGCCGCTCAAGGACATTGTAACGTGACTGCACCGTCAGGAAAGCGGATAGATGATTGACGGAGGATGTCCACAATGCGTCGGAAAGCTGCCAGGCAGGATAGTTGGAACAACCGATATAACGAACTTTGCCAGCCCGAACTAAATCATCAAGCGCCCTTAATGTCTCTTCAAGAGGTGTAGTAGCGTCAGGACGGTGCATTTGATAGAGGTCAATGTAGTCGGTCTGGAGACGCCTCAAGCTGGCCTCTACCGCTCGCATGACATAGTATCTCGATCCACCCCTGTCGTTG
>JACVQG010000171.1 GCA_015661045.1 Dehalococcoidia bacterium
TCCGTCGACGGAGAGGGGGTGGACCCGACTTGTCGGGGCCGAGGGTGAGGTTGAACTTTGACTTGCTACTTTTGCACACCAAGCTCATTTTGAGATAATTTCTAACTATTAAGCGACGGCTACTTTACGGCCCAGGGCTTGTGATAGCGCCTGAACCTGAACCATCAAGCGTTTAAAATTATCAAAGGTGAGCGATTGAGATCCATCCTTCAGGGCATGATCAGGGGAAGGATGCACCTCAATCATCAGGCCATCGCAACCTGCTGCTACGGCAGCCAGGGACATCGGGGTCACAAGATACCATTTTCCAGTGCCGTGGCTGGGGTCGGCTATTATGGGGAGATGGCTGACTTTGTGTATAATGGGAATTGCGCTGATATCCATAGTATTCCGGGTGTAATTCTCGAATGTGCGGATACCACGATCGCACAGCATTAGCTGCCGGTTCCCCTGAGAAAGAATATATTCAGCGGACAATAACCACTCCTGAATAGTGGACGACATCCCTCTTTTAAGCATGACCGGCTTCTGCACCTTCCCCACCTCATCCAGGCCTGAAGTATATCGGAATAACGGGCAACGGTCTCTACATCCCGGGGCGATAAAACCTCGGTTATAATGGGAAGCCCCGTCTCCTCCCTGGCCATAGCCAGGATTCTCAAACCCTCTTCACCAAGCCCACGAAATTGATAAGGGGAAGTGCTGGGTTTAAAGGCGCCGCCCCTGAATAACGTGGCTCCAGCAGCCTTTACCAGTTTGGCTGTCTCAATAGTCTGTAACTCCGATTCTACAGCACACGGGCCAGCCATGATAACAAGTTCACCGCCACCTATGGTAACGTTGCCAACTTTGATCCTGGTATCCTGGGGCTGGAACTCCCGGCTGGATAGTTTATAAGGTTTGCTTATTGGAATAATCTCCTCAACTCCGTCAAATCTCTCCAGCATCTGGGCTACCTCAGGATGCCGCGCCACATCGCCTACCACCCCGATAACAGTCCTTTCTACGCCTGACGAAAGGTGGCCCTTAAGAGTGAACTCCTCCAGCCGTTGCATAACGTTTTGTATCTCTTTTTCGCTTGAACCCTTTTTCATTACGACAATCATGGCATCCCCCATTTCGAGTTTTGCATTAGAATTATTCGATTGAATAGCTCCCAAATTAATCCTTGTTTGTATTCTTATTTTTATTTACTACGTCAGGGCGCAAAATCTCGGCCCCACGCAAATAAACATGAACCATATCTTTCGCTGCTTTCTCGGTGTTAAGCATTATCAGGACACGTATACATTTATTTAAACTCCCCGGTACTTCCATCTCGTGCCCGCAAAGAAGGGCTGTTTCTGTCCAGCCAATTCTTCGAGCAGCTAAAGCAGGAAACTCGGCATTCAGGTCCGGAGTAGTGGTTAAGATAGCACAGGCAACATCATCTTTTTGTATCCCATTAGCCAGAACTAACGCCTGGAGAAGCTCTTGTGTTGCGTTTAAAATCTCTTCACGAGTGTTTGCTGAAACAGTTATCGCTCCCCTTATACCACGACACCACATATACCTTCCTCTAATTACAACTCAATGGCAAAACATCCTACCCTTTATACGGAACTCTGTCAAGTAGTATTGCCCTCAAACAGCGATTTAAAAAAGCAAACCGTGTATCTCCGTCTTAAGTCGTTGTTTTAGCAGACAAATCTATTTTAAGAGCGATTGTTGATATTCGGCATCCCGGATATTTTAGGTTCTTACGGATAATAGTTTATTCCTGGTAACACTGTCAGTCAAGAATAGGCCGAAAAATCCGTGTTTCGATAATACTCTTTGCGGCAATAACCAGGCTAAAACAGCCGGGCAACAAACCGCTTGGCAGTATATAGGCGATATGATACACTTATAGCGGACTTTCCACAGCCAGAAGTCTAGCTAAATGCATCCCGACAAGTCGGGATAATTTTTTGACTGTAGGAGCTGCTATGTCACCCACAACAACAACATATCTAGGCATACCGGGATATGTCATTTTTTGGGGTCTTTTTGTGCTGGTCTTAGCTTTGTTTGCGCAACGGGCTTATAAACTCTGGAGTCTGGTGAGACTGGGAGGCCCCGATAGCCGTTTGGATGGCGCCGGCAGCCGGATAAAAACTATGCTCTTATATGTATTCCTTCAGAAATGCAGCCTGAGGCGAGTTACTCCGCGAGATATAGCGGGAGTTGGGCACCTTTTTATCTTCTGGGGATTTATGTTCTTCATGGTAAGCTATCTCATTTACATTTTCATCGGAGACGGCCTGGGTATGGCAGAGCTTATCCGTAACAGCGCTTTCTCGATTGTGTATTCTTACATTCTGGATATCGCCGGGCTTTTGGTTCTGGGTTCCATCCTGTGGGCTGCGGTTCGAAGATACATAGTACGACCGGTCAGATTGGAACCCACTGCTGAGGCTGCCTACATACTGGCCTTAATATCTATACTAATGCTTTCCTATTTCTCCATCGAGGGTTTCTTTTTGAATATCTCGCCTGAACCCTCCACACCTGTTAGACAGTTTACTGCGAATATTTTCTCCGGCATGGATAAGTCTGTGCAAGCGGGCTTGTTTACAGGGATATGGTGGCTTCATTACGGCTTGATACTGGGTTTTCTTGTGTTCATACCATATTCCAAACACCTGCATATAATGTCCTCACCATTCAATGTCATGTTTCGAAATCTCAAGCACCGGGGAGCGCTGGTACCCATAGACCTGGAAAAAACTGAGACGTTCGGGGTTGACAGGATTGAAAAATTCACCTGGAAGCAACTTCTCGATGGGTTATCCTGCACCCAATGCGGCCGTTGCCAGGCTGCCTGCCCGGCATGGAATAGCGGCAAACCGTTGAATCCTAAAAAAGTAACTATAGACCTTAAAGAGCTTCTACTGGAGACTGGCCCTTCGTTGCTGAAAATGAAGGGAACGGGGAATAAACAGCCAACAGGTTCCGAAGCTCCCGCCGGTTCCACATCCACAGAGGCGCCGCACCATCCTGATATGGTAAGCCAGGTTATCACCGAGGAAGTCATCTGGGAATGCACTACCTGCCGCGCCTGTCAGGAGGAGTGTCCGGTCTTAATAGAGCATGTCCAGAAATTTATAGATATGCGCCGCCATCTTACACTCGAGCGATCCCAGGTTCCTGAAACCGCACTCAACGCTCTTAAAAGCATTGAATCCCGCGGGCACCCCTGGAGAGGTACCACTGTGACCCGCACAGATTGGACTAAGGGGTTAGGCGTAAAAACACTGGCTGAAGAGAGAAATGTGGACATCCTTTACTGGGTGGGCTGTACAGCCTCATTAGAGGACCGGAACATTAAAGTTGCCATCGCTATGGCCAAGGTCTTACAGCGGGCCGGCGTAAACTTCGGCATATTGGGCAATGAAGAAACCTGCTGCGGCGAACCTACGCGCCGTCTGGGAAATGAATACCTCTTCCAGATGCTGGCGATGAAAAACATCGAGACTTTTAAGAATTATGGTGTAAAGAAGATTCTTACCTCCTGCCCCCATTGTTTTAATACTATCAAGAACGAATACCCCCAGTTTGGCGGTGAGTTCGAGGTGATACATCATAGCCAGTTCTTGGCCCAGTTGTTGGCCCAGGGCAAGTTTCAGATAGACTCAGTCCCCTTTGGAATAGCCACCTATCACGATTCGTGCTATCTGGGGCGATATAACGATGTCTATGACCAACCACGTCAAATAATTAAAAGCATCCCGGGGTTAAAGGTAGTTGAGATGGGCCGACGACGCAACAAAGGCTTCTGCTGTGGGGGCGGCGGCGGGCGGTTATGGCAGGAGGAAACCATCGGCGAACGGATAAATCATCTGAGGACACAGGAAGCCCTGGATACCGGCACAAAAGTGATAGCCACGGCTTGCCCTTATTGCCTTCAAATGTTTGAAGACGGTTTAAAAGCGAAAAATGCAGATGAGGCTGTAAAAGCCCTGGACCTGGCGGAAATGATTGAAGCAGCGACGGCTAAGAGGAGATAGATGGCAGAAAAGTCCCACAAATCGAACCTTTCGGGTGGCTGGTTCTGGATAGGTCTTTCAATAATAGGTACAATTCCCGGTGTTTACCTGAGAATATCCGGCGTACACCTCACGCCAACCTGGGAATCGGTTGTTTTTGGATTAGCCATCCTGGGTGGAGCTGCTCTTCTGGCATGGGCTGCCGAGGCTGCGCAGATGGAAATATCTCAAGCCCTGGCTCTGGCCTTCCTGGCCCTTATAGCCGTTCTTCCTGAGTATGCGGTAGACCTCTATTTTGCGACTATGGCTGCCAAAGACCCTCAGTACGCTCACTATGCGGTGGCGAACATGACCGGAGCTAACCGGTTACTTATCGGTATTGGCTGGTCGGTGGTAGTGTTGCTTTTCTGGTTAAAAACCCGCCGCCCCGTGGTTCAACTGGAGCCGGCGCAGTCAACGGAGCTTTCATACCTTATCGTGGCCGCCGCCTATGCCTTCATCATCCCCTGGAAAGGCAATATATCTCTCATAGATACAGCGGTACTGATCACCTTATTCGGCCTTTACCTGTGGAGCAGCTTTAAGGCAGGCGCGGAAGAATTCGAGGCCGAGGGTCCGGCGGCCACCATCTGCTCTCTCTCCAAAACCTGGCGGCGTATAATTACAATCTTGTTATTTGTTTTCCCAGCGATTGTTATCCTGGCTTCTGCGGAGCGTTTTGCCGAAGGATTAATACACACCGGAAAGAACCTGGGCATAGATGAGTTTATCCTTGTACAGTGGGTAGCGCCCCTGGCCTCGGAGGCCCCG
>JACVQG010000172.1 GCA_015661045.1 Dehalococcoidia bacterium
GGCATGGGGTTTTTATATCTATGCCGCCACAGACTTCAGTCTGGGGTACTGGAAACATCCCCAAGGTTTACAGCATGATGTCTTTTTTTAAATGCAGACGAAGCTAAAAATCCACGGATTATGTTTCTCCCCTAAATAGCGATTAGCCGTCCTGTCACCATGATGCGTCGGGGTGGGACCTGTTAGTCAAGATTATCCTGCTATAAAATCACTCTTTTCTCTTTCAATGCCGCCACTTCACCCTCTTTGTAGCCCAACTCCCGCAGGATTTCTCTGGTGTGTTGACTGAGCAGTGGAGGAGGTCTTCGGAAGGTAGCGGGGGTTTCTGATAGCTTCATGGGTGGGCTGACTACCTTTACCTTCCCGGCAGTAGGGTGGTCCATTTCGATAATAATCCGGTTGTGAATTACCTGTGGGTCATTGAAAACCTCTTCATAGGTATATATGGGCGCATAGGGGATGCCAGCATGAGCTAACAATTCGGCCCATTCATCAAAAGTTTTTGTTTTGAATTGTTTATCGAGTGTGGGTCCCAGTTCCCACCGGTTTTCTACTCTTTTGGGATTAGATTTGAACCGCGGGTCATGCTTCAGGTGGCTTAGCTCCAGCAAATCGCAGAGTTTGTGCCAGAACCTTTCATTGATAGCTGAAACCGATATATATTTGCCATCGCTGGTCTCGAAGTATTTAGAGGGAACCGAGAAATGTGTCTCCGTGCCTAGCTTTTCCGGGTTCATCCCGTTCGCAAAAAAACGTGTGACCAGAGATGCCTGAAGCGCTATACATACGTTTAAGAGGGTAATCTCCACGTGTTGCCCCATGCCGCTTTGTCCCCGGGCGATGAGGGCCAGCAATATCCCCTGAAGTCCTGTGGAGCCTGCTGCTGTGTCAACGATAGGCGCTCCGACCTTGATAGGTGGGAGGCCGGGAAGACCGGTAATATCAATAAGCCCGCTCATGGCCTGGCACTGGGGGTCTATCCCGGGTCTATGGGCATATGGCCCTCTGCCGCCAAAAGCAGAGAAAGAGCAATAGATTATACGTGGATTCATTTTCCGAATAAAAGGATAGTCTATATTCCATTTTTTGGTTGTCAGGGGTTTAAAACTCTCGACGATTATGTCGGCATCTCTGGCCAGACGATAGAAAATGTGCTGCCCTTCATGTCGGCCAAGGTCAAGTGTCATGCCTCTTTTATTCCTGTTCACGCCCAGGAATACAGTGCTCTCTCCTCCCTGAAAAGGGGGGCCGAACTGGCGGCTGGTGTCACCCTCGAGTGGTTCAATCTTTATAACTTCTGCACCCATATCGCCCAGGAGCATAGCGCAATATGGACCGCCCACGACCTGGCTGAGGTCTAAAACCTTTAATCCGGTAAGGGGTGGAGGCGCTTTTTCTGTCATTTCTCACCAATCAATGACTCAGGACTAGTCAATACCATATTCCTTCCACCTTCTGGTCACCAGAGTTTCTTCCTCCGGGCTGAGCTCGGTGGAACGGGGTGGGTAGATCTCGCCTCCCCACTGGGGGTTCCTGGAGTAATTCCAGTTTCGAGTGGCATCTATCAGTATCCTTGACCATTTACCGGTGCCGAACCGGAGTTCATCGCGGTCTTCAACACGGGTGCTGGGGTCGAGAACAGCCCCGAAGCTTCCCGGGAAGATAACTATATCATCTTCGGCGGCGTTTACGCGGTAGGACATGGCCGCTTCCACCGCCCGCCGGTTCCAGATATCGGTATCCTCTTCAACTACGATGACGAATTTGAACAGGTACTGAGCCGCCGAAGAACCCCAGAGGGCTGCCGCCACCTGCTTGGCATGGCCACGGAACATTTTCTTTATTTTTACGATAGTTATAGGGACGGCGCTGACCTCAAGTATGCCGGGCACTCCCTGGCTATCCAGGATGTTCTTAGCGATGGCGGAAAGGCTTATGACCAGAATAGAGCTATCTTCGTTAGGATTGGAATGGTCCATACCCTCCAGCGTCCCCCGGAAGATAGGGGCATTCCTGTGAGTGATACAGGAAACCTTTATCACCGGCCGTTTAGCAGCTTCGCCGTAATAACCGGTATATTCTCCAAAAGGCCCTTCCATCTTGTAATCTTTGGGGTCGGTAGAGATCAGTCCCTCCACCACCATCTCGGATGTGGCCGGCACCTCCAGGTCTACGGTCTCGCATTTTACCAGCTCGACCGGTTTCTGGCGGAGAGCGCCGGCTATGCCGTACTCATCGGCGTCTCTGGGGAATGGCGTAGAGGCGCAAAAGACCAGGGTTTCATCCCAGCCGTAGGATATAGCCACCGGCATGGGTTTTCCCATTTGCTGATACTTAAGGAAGTGGATACCCCATCCCTGGCCGGGGACCAGCAGGACACCTATCTCGTTCTTGCTATGAACCACACCCCGATATAACCCGATATTCCTGATACCCGTTTCAGGGTCTTTAGTGACAATGCCGCAGAATGTATTAATATAGCGTCCGCCATCCAGATGGTGCCACTTGGGCACCGGGAACTGGAAAAGGTCGATTTTATCCCCTTTAAGGATGTTCTCCCTGGTAGGGCCGGTCTTGACCATTACCGGTTCTATGGGTTTCTTAGCCCGTTGCCGAACCACCTCCACTAAATCACGATGCTTGGTTTGCCGGGGCATATCTAACATCATGGCTATACGGTCTTTGGTGGCTACCCCGCCGGTAAACAATTTGGTGGATATGGTATTTTTATAACCCTTGATGTTCTCAAATAGCAATGCCGGTCCATTTTTCGAATAAACCTTCCGGGTGACAGCCCCGATTTCTCCATTCCAGTCCACTTCTGTGGAGATTCTGCGGAGCTCTCCTTCCTGGTCCAGCCGTGCGATCCATTCCCTGAGGTCCTTAACCGCCATTATTTATCCTCCTGCCTTTAATGATGCCAAATGTATATTATATATTAATTTAAAAAAACTTCAATCTATTTTTCCACCGGTTGTTGTTGCCTGCAACGTTTTCTTGATGTAATATTATCACCGTATTAGAATCAACTTCATTTAAAATCGTTTATATTATCTTTCTAACGGAGGATGAAATGACAATCCTTTCCAGGTTCCTTTTAACCGACAGGGTCGCAATTGTTCAGGGGGCAGGTTCCGGTATGGGGAAAAGCGTGGCCCGGGCTTTAGGTGAGGCCGGAGCCGATGTGGTTCTGGCCGGGATTAACGTATACGATAAGTCCAAAACAATAGAAGACCTGGAGGCGGTGGCAATACATATAAGAGGGGCGGGCAGGAAAGCCTTGGTCGTATCTGCGGATGTCCGGGAAAGCCAGCAGGTGGCCGATATGCTTGAGAAAGCGTTGGCCGGATTCGGTCGCATTGATATCCTGGTCAATGCTGCCGGCGGCGCCTTTGCTGCACCCGCTCTTGATGTCAGCGATAACGGATGGGATGCAGTGCTGAGGGAGAACCTGAAAAGCGCCTTTATTTGCTGTAAGGCGGTTGGCAAGGTAATGGTATCGCAAAAGAGAGGCAGCATTATTAACTTTGCCTCCATGGCCGGACGCGCCTCCTCGGCGGGGAATGCCCATTACGGGGCAGCCAAAGCCGGCATCATTAATCTGACCCAATCGCTGGCTGAGGAGTGGGGGCCTCATAACGTCCGGGTCAATGCCTTGGCTCCGGGAACGATAAAATCCGAAGGATGGGTGCGGGTGCAGGCCCAGTGGGTAGGAAGAAAAGAAGCTGATATAGCTAAAGAAATTGCTTTAGGCCGTTTGGGTGTGCCTGACGATGTCGCTGGGGTAGCCGTATTCCTGGCGTCTGATGCCTCGGAATATATAACCGGGCAGACCATCAACATAAACGGCGGTGAAAGGGGTTATTATAGCTAGGGGACGTTTATTTGCAGGGAGTTCCCTTACAAGTCATGGTCTTTACATTATTCCAACTATACCCAGTTCGCATAGATAGCTGACAACCATTATATATGTATGTATAGTTGACCTGGCCTCAGTTTCTTATGATCCAGGGTTAAAGTTATTGAAGAATTATCTTTAGAGACATTGTGACCAAGTTATGTTTCAATATAATTAGTCAATGACCAGCAGTCCGTGGTACCAACGGGTTGCTACACACTCATTATATTTTGGCGTTACAGAGGCAAATACTGGTTGAGTACCCTGCGGGACGCTGACAACATATTCACACCGAATAACTCTCGTGTTATTATTGGGATGTTTTTAAAGGAGGTATAATATGATACGAACCGCTCTTCGTGTGATGTTAGCGCTCATGACAGGCCTGATGTCTACTCTACTAGTAGCGGAGACGGCCAAAGCAGGAACCTACAGCCAGCCTTATGGTGCGAGCAAGT
>JACVQG010000173.1 GCA_015661045.1 Dehalococcoidia bacterium
CGTCCTGGCCGCCCTCCTGGGTTTAGTGATTGCTATCATCGCCCTGTGGAAACTCAGAGGTGAGTGGGCCGAGGCCAGGGGAGAAAAATTTGATTTTACAGGTTCTATAATTTACGGCCTCGGTTTGGTGGCTCTTATGTACGGATTTACCCTTCTGCCCACTATGGCGGGAGTCTGGTTAATTATAACCGGGGTGGTTGGAATTACGGGATTCATTCTATGGGAAATGAGGATAAGCAGCCCTATATTAAATATCAATCTTTTCAAGAACAATCTTACCTTTTCATTTTCTAACGTAGCGGCGTTGATTAACTATAGCGCCACCTTTGCCGTGGGCTTTCTCCTCAGCCTCTATCTACAGTATATAAAAGGATTCAGTCCCGCCCATGCAGGCTTGATCCTGGTATCCCAACCGGTTGTTATGGCTTCCATATCACCCCTGGCAGGAAGGTTATCCGACAGGCTTGAGCCGCGGTTAATGTCCTCAATAGGCATGGCATTGACAACCCTGGGTCTTATCATGCTCACCTTTATAAACAACCAGACAGGTCTTGGGTACATACTGGCCTCTTTAATTACTATTGGCTTGGGTTTCGGCCTGTTTTCATCCCCTAATACGAATGCCGCTTTGAGCTCTGTAGAAAAGAAGTTTTACGGCGTTGCGTCGGGGACGCTGGCTACGATGCGTCTCATCGGTCAAACACTTAGTCTGGGAATAGCTATGCTGGTGTTCGCTTTGCACATCGGAAGGGTGCAGATAACACCCGAATACTATCCACTTTTCCTCAGCAGTGTCAAAACAGCCTTCATCATATTCTCAGTCCTCTGCTTTGGAGGAATATTTGCGTCTCTGGCGAGAGGGAAAACCCGTTAGTGCTTCGTTGTACAAAAAACACGAAAATATTTAAATTAGCCCCCCTATTGCCCTTGCTCCGTTAAAGATGTAGCATTAAGCATAGGTAAAAGTAAACTGGCAAGGAGGCCATCAATGAATGCAGCCTTACTGGCAATCATAATCATAGCTGTCCTGGTAATAGTCATTGTTTTGTTTATCTGGGGACTCTATAACAGCCTGGTCCGCAGCAGGATGCAGGTCAAGGAATCGTGGTCAGGCATAGATGTCCAGCTTAAAAGACGCTCAAGCCTCATCCCCAACCTGGTGGAAACCGTCAAGGGCTATGCCACCCACGAGCGGGAGGTGTTCGAGAATGTGACCAAGGCCCGTACCGCCCTCATGAGTGCAGGTGATGCCAAATCGGCAGCAGAAGCTAATAATCAGCTCACCGGCGCCCTCAAGACCCTTTTTGCTGTAGCCGAAAACTACCCCCAACTCAAAGCCTCCGAGAACTTCATGCAACTCCAGAAGGAGCTATCCGACATCGAAGCCAAGATAGCTTTCGCTCGCCAGTTCTACAATAGCAATGTACTGTCCTATAACACCAAAATACAGGTCTTCCCCAATGTGTTATTGGCCAGGTCCTTTGGGTTTACTCAGTCCGAGTTTTTCACCGCTACCGAGGAAGAAAAAGCCGATGTAAAGGTTAGCTTCGAAAAGAAATAAACATGACGATCTATGATCAAATCGACGCCAACCGGAGAAGCACCTGGTTTCTCATGGTACTATTTGTCGTTTTTGTTGCCGCAGTTGTGGAACTGATCGCCCTGGCGATAGGCGGTGGTTACATAGCAGGGATTATCGTTCTGGTTTTCGCGGGCATTTTCGTAACCATTAGTTACTACAGTTCTTCGTCTATGGTGCTTGGTATCTCCCAGGCACGGGAAGTAAAACGCGATGAAAATCCCGACCTGTACAATGTGGTAGAAAACCTGTGTATCGGCTCCGGAATACCGGTGCCCAAAATTTACATTATCAATGATACCGCCCCTAATGCCTTTGCTACTGGACGCGACCCTCAGCACGCAACGATAGCTGTTACCAGCGGCTTACTACAGAAACTGGATAAACTGGAATTAGAGGGTGTAATCGCCCACGAGCTATCACATATAAAAAACTATGATATCCGGCTAATGACGCTGGTGGTTGTGCTGGTTGGTCTGGTGGCGCTGCTGGCCGACTTCATGCTCCGTTTCACCTTTTTCGGGTCAGGCAGACGTCCCAGCAACAGGGGACGTGGGGAGGGGTTGGGGGGAGCACTTATCCTGATAATCGCATTAGTCGCTGCTATTTTAGCTCCAATCGCGGCCCAACTTATAAAGTTGGCCATATCCCGGGGACGAGAATACCTGGCTGATTCTTCAGGCGCTTTACTCACCCGCTACCCCGAAGGACTCGCCCGGGCTCTGGAGAAAATATCCGCCGACAAAGAGCCGTTAGAAGTCGCCAATAAAGCCACAGAACACCTCTATATAGCCAATCCGCTCAAAGGACACAAAAGTTGGGCCAATAACCTCTTTTCCACCCACCCTCCCATACAGGAGCGCATCCGCCGTCTCAGGGCGATGTAGCCCTCCATTTTACGCCATAAATCTCACGAAAATAACCTCTCCCCCAGCCCATCTCCGTCAACGGAGAGGGGTGACACGCCTGTGGCGGGTCGGGGTGAGGTCTGTTTTCATTCTATCCGGTCACGGCTTGGCTGATTCCCCCGGAATTAGCCTGTTTACGTTTAACTTTGCCGGAGTAACCGTCCGGGCCTTTATTTATCCCGACTGGGGTGATTAGTTTATTCACATAATCCACCCACCGCCTTCATATTTTCTTCATAATTGGATGTTATCCTGATTATGGAGCTTGTGAGAACAAGGCTCTAAAATAATAAGAGGAGGAAGACACAATGCGTAAGTGGGTATGGATCGGATTAGCAGTATTAATGGTTGTAGCATTGGGAATCGGGGGCGGAACGGCCCTGGCCAACCGCAATGCCGATAAAGCTGTAATCCAGGAGGCGACACAGCAATGGGGTGGCTATCTGGATAGCGCCACTCTGAACAGGGTAGCAACTGCTCTGGGTATTACACCAGCGGAATTAACTACCCAGCTCCAGTCCGGCAAGACTCTAGCCCAGGTGTCTAAAGATAAGAATGTGGCCACGGACAAAGTGGTGGAAGCAATACTGGCTCCCTATAAGGACCAGTTACAACTTCGAGTAAAGTACGGATATATTACTCAGGCTCAGGCAGATTTATCGCTAACGACAGCCAAGCAGCAGTCTGAGATTACATTAAACCAGGCATTCAATGCGCCCGGAGTCACTGGAGGAACAACTACACCCGGATTTTCAACAGATGACATGATCAACTACTGCAATAACATGATGGGTGGCACAGGGATGGGGAATATGATGGGGGGTAATAGTGGTGGCATGATGGGTAACTTTGGCGGCGGCTTGAATACCCCTGGCGGAGGCAATAGCTTCGGTTTCGGTGGAAGAGGAATGATGGGCGGTTGGAACTAATTTTTTTGGAATAAATTGGGTAGAAGCAGCCCCGACTCACCGGGGCTGCTTCATTTGAAAGAAGGATAACATGATGGGTGGCTCCTGGGGTTGGAATATGGGGATTTTTTCAGGAGGTTTCTGGATGTTTATTATATGGTTTGCCATTATCGGGTTAATAGTCTGGGCCGTAACTGCGGCAGTCAGGCCCGGTCAGAACAGAGGGCAAGCATCTGGTTCATCGGCTCAGGACATAGCAAGGAGCCGGTATGCCCGGGGCGAGATAAACAAAGAACAGTATGAACAGTTGCGCAAAGACCTCGCTTAGAAACCGTTCTCGGGTCAGAGCGAACTCAAAGGGGAGTCCCGGCAAGGCTGGACTCCCCTTTTTGCATTGCATGGAGTGGTACCGTGGTGTATGCTGAAACCAGGGAAAATGTTATGGCTAAAGCTAAAATCCTGGTTGTGGACGACGAGGTTAAGATTGTTGACCTGATTCGCCTGTACCTGGAGAAAGATGATTACCAGGTAATAACGGCCGGCGATGGACGTCAGGCTTTGGAACTTTTCCACAAAGAAAAGCCCGACCTTATGGTGCTGGATATTATGCTGCCGGGAATGGACGGCTTAGAAGTATGTCGCGCTGTGCGCCGCCAGTCAGGCGTGCCTATCATTATGCTCACTGCCAGAAACGAGGATGTGGACAAATTGATGGGCTTAGAGTTGGGCGCCGATGACTACATAACCAAGCCGTTCAGCCCCAGAGAATTGGTAGCCCGTGTGCGGGCAGTGTTGCGCCGCACCAGGGGCGAAATCGCTCCTTCCCGCCTTATAGCTGTAGGTAAACTGGTCATTGACCTTGAACGTTACGAGGTTACCTGCCATGGGCGTCCTGTGGAGCTTACCCATACTGAATTCAAAATCCTGGCGGCTCTGGCCGGCAATCCCGGCAGGGTATTT
>JACVQG010000174.1 GCA_015661045.1 Dehalococcoidia bacterium
TTTGGTGCCAAACTCCATAGTATCTACAATAAGACGCATGGACGGCTGCGGGGGATATATATATGAATTCTGAGCAACATACTCTTTTAAAATATCATTCTGGATAGTACCGCCCAGGTTAGCAATGGGAATCCCCCTTTTTTCCGTAGCGGCGAGATACATAGCCCAGATAACGGCTGCCGGCCCGTTGATTGTCATGGAGGTGGTTATTTTATCTACCGCAATGCCCTCAAACAGAATTTCCATATCAGCCAGGGACGAAACAGCGACGCCACATTTGCCGAACTCTCCTCTGGCTAAAGGGTCGTCGGTATCGTAACCGGAGAGGGTAGGGAAATCAAAGGCGACGCTTAATCCCGTTTCGCCGTGGGAAAGAAGGTATTTGTAACGGGCATTGGACTCCTCTGCTGAACCGAACCCCGAGAACATACGCATAGTCCATAGACGCCCCCGGTATCCGGTGTTGTGGACACCCCTGGTAAAGGGAAATTCAGCGGGCATCCCCAGGTCTTTGAGGTAGTCTATATCCGCAATGTGGGCAGGGGTATAGACCCTCTCCACCGGGATACCGGAGGCGGTGGCGAATGAATCACAGCGCTCTGGTATCTTATTAGAATGAGCTTTACTGGCCCGGTGTTTGGCTTCCTCTGTTTTCTGGCGATTGGACACTTGCTATCTCCGATTTGACGGTGCCTAAAGATTGTTCTCTGATAACACGTATCAGATTCTGGCTAACTTCCTTGCGTACACCGCTTAAACGAAACTTGGCTTCTCCATCTTTGTTAAGACCCGGCGCTCTAAACTGGATAAACAGTCGCAACGGAAAAAAACCTAATACCAGTATGATAACACCCCCGATAAGCATGAACACGCTAAATGGAATCAAAGGCGCTAATAAACCCGATAAATCAAAACCCATAAACCCTTTCAAAAGGCCGGACACTGATTTCAAAACAGAAGAGATCACCATGAGTGATAGAAAAGTGATTATTGCAATCAGGGTAATAATTACACCAGCCTTAATCAAACGTTTTCTGGGGCTTTTAACCACCCCTATGGATGTGATATGGGAATACGGCAAATCGTCCAGTTCTTCACTAAAAAAGCGCTTATTGTATCTTATCAGGCGTTTATTAGTGGCAACGAATATCCCAGCTTTCGCCAGTATTTCTTCTCCTTGAATAAGATAATTCTCTAAGGGCATTCTTGCTATTACCAGCCTTTAAAAATCTATTCCCTGCCGGGACAGTTGGCCTTTTTTATAGGGGTGTTTAACTTCTTTCATCTCGGTAACCAAATCAGCTAATTCCAGTAGACCAGGGTCGGCATAACGGCCGGTAAGGACAAGGTCAATCCTTTCCGGTTTCTCTCGAATTAACCTGGCAACATCATCCACTCCTACAAGCCCCCAGGCGGAAGCAACAAGCACCTCGTCTAATATAACCACATCATAAAGTCCGGCAGAGAGAGACTTGCGAGCAGCCTCCAGGGCTTGTCGTGCCTGTAATTTTTCTTCTTCCTTAACGTGGCATGGGTCAACGAATTCCAGAGAGCCAAACCTTTCGAAGCTGAGGCCCTGTAATTGGGACAGGACCTTTTGCTCACCATAAGGGAACTCGCCTTTCATAAAAAAAACTATATGAACTTTAAGCCCGTGTCCCAATGCCCGGATGGCAATACCCAGGGCAGCGGTGGTCTTCCCCTTACCATTGCCGGTAAAGACCTCGACGAGGCCAGGTATCGGGCGGGGTGTGGATATCGGAGCTAATTCCACGTCATTCATTTTAGCTGAATTAATCCCTTCGGCAGGCTCAGGAAACATCTTCAATCAAGGAGGACAATAATCCCCCTATAAAGAAGCTATAAGCTGAATTTAATTTCAACGATAGTCTAGCAGTTAAAGGGAAGGATTGTCAACCTATCACCGAAGTTGTTGCATAGCCAGCAGAAACGAGGGATTACTGAAGTTCTAATCATAAAAGCTACTTTTTCGTAACTATCTCCAACATGGGCTTTTGAGGATTCATCCATGCCCCGTTGCACCCTGATTATAACCGGGCGATTATAAGTCCCACGAAGAATAAAAATATCGCGAGCAGTCCCTTCTCCCTCGTCCGAAACGGACTCCGCTCTTACGGAGAGCCCGCTTCACAAATATATCATATCACGGAGAGGGAAGAAGGCTAGAGACTGCTCTGTCGTAGCCCAGCCAAAGACTACGTCTCGGAAAGTTAACCGAAGGGATGATGGTGGTTTAGGTCAGGATGAAAAGCAAAAAGGCATTGGGCAGATTGAGACCCTCCTCCGAAAGTGTTTCACCTTTGCGGAGTCTCAATGAGTCCCGCCAAGTCGGGGCATCATCGGACACCTTTGTCCTCTCCCCCGCTTGGTTGAGAAGATTACAAACGTCTATTTTCGTACAAATCCGTCATGTCCCCGTAATCCGTGGCGTGTACCTCGCTTTTTTGGTATAATCTACTAAGATATGACGCGTGTAATGAACCGTACTGGATGGAAGAACTGATGGCTTTGCAAATTCCATCTCGGGATTTTTATAGATTGGAATTGTGTAGTTGGCTGTACTAAATGTAACTGAAACAGGTAACCTCGAGACTGGGACGCTACAGCTTCCCGTAGAAATTATCAGTCAGTTTGCCCGGCTCGATGTCGCTGTCCAGGCGATGGCGCGAGAGCCGGCCATCGCTCTCGATACCGAGTCCAATAGCTTCCACCATTACCCCGAGCAGCTTTGCCTCATTCAGATCGCCACCCGCCACAAAGTCTATATCATTGATACGATCACCTTGAAGGATATTGCTCCTCTCAAAGACGTCCTGGAAAATGATTCCATCGAGAAAATCGTCCATGGCGCCGACTACGACATCCGCAGCCTTGACCGGCATTGTGGATTTCATATCCGCAATCTATACGATACCAATATCGCTGGCCGCTTCGCAGGGATGACCCGTGTAAGCCTGGGCGCCCTCATAGAAGATCTGCTGGGTATAACCATTGAAAAGAGCAAGCGGCTCCAGAGAGCTAACTGGGGGCAGCGCCCGCTCTCTGCCGAGGCCCTCATCTACGCCGCCGCCGATGTACGATATCTCCTATCGATACGAAATATTTTGGACCAGCGGCTCCAGACCCTGGGACGAGCGGCATGGGTAGCCGAAGAGTGCGCCCGGCTCGAAGAGGTGCGATATACAGCACCAAATTTGGATACGGCATTTCTCTCCGCCAAGGGGTCTAAAAATCTGGATGAACGGGGCCTGGCGATCCTCCAGAGTCTTTTTCAATTTCGAGAAGAAGAGGCACGGCGCTGGCGCCGGCCGCCATTCTTCGTAGTATCTGACGAGGCTCTCATCTTTATCGCTGCCAATCCCACAGTAGATCTAACAGAGGTCCCCGGTATCGGTCAAACCGGGTTACAAAGATTCGGTCGAGGCATCCTGCAAGCCCTTCGCGATGGCCTGGCTGCGCCGCCGATCCGTCGAGCGCTTATTATGGCCGCGGAACGCGTCAGCCGCGAACAACTAGAGCGTTTGCGTTGCCTTAAAGAGTGGCGATTATCACAAGGCGAGGCTCTTTCCGTTGACCCAACCCTCCTCTGGCCTATGGCCAGCCTTGAACGCCTCTCCAGGGCGCCGGATACTCTTTCTGTAGAACTTACCTCCGAAAACATTCGCCGCTGGCAGCGCGATAACTTTGCTTCATCCCTCCGCACCTATTTACAATCCTTGCCATGATACTGACCCAGCATCGCAAGGCCGGGTTAGTGGTCTCAATGTTAATAGATTGACTTTTAAGCAGAACTCCGCTGTAGGGTGGGTGAAACCCACCATATTGCCATAATCCGTGTTGGTGGGTTCGCTCGCTATAAAAGGATTTTACCAGTTCTATCCGAAAGTCTTATTATTTATAAGTAGACCTACTGCACTACCATAGCGCTCGCTTAACCCACCCTACTTACCCTGATACTCACCTGTAGTTTTGTAGCACAGTGTTCATGGGATCAAGGGTAATCGCGTGTCAAATCAATAGATTGACTTTTAAGCAGAACTCAGTATACTAGGCCATATCGTATATTTTGGAGGTCATGATGGAATACCGCAAGCTGGGAAACTCGGGCCTTAAAGTATCTGAGATTAGCCTGGGGGGTAACAATTTCGGCTGGTATGCCGACGAGGGGACTTCAAATGCTGTAATCAACCATGCCCTCGATTCAGGCATTAACTACATAGATACCGCCGACGCCTACGATAAGGGACGCTCCGAAGAGTTCATAGGCAAAGCGTTGAAGGGAAGACGCTCTCAGGTTATCATCGCTACGAAATTTTTCCTTCCTATGG
>JACVQG010000175.1 GCA_015661045.1 Dehalococcoidia bacterium
TGGCATCCATGACATCGGCCACTATTGTGCCCATACGCTTCTCTGTCTTGATTCTTTCGGCGAGGGCTGCACCACCGCCAGTGATGATGTCCAGCTTAACACCATATTTTGCTTCAAATGCCCGGGTTACTGCCAGACCAGCATCGCCGGTCATATTAAAGCTATAGACGCTGACCCGCCCTTCTTTCTTAGCTGCCTCTATAATCTTGTCCCAGGCGGCGTCCTGAGATGTGGGAGGTGGGAGGTTGGATGATGTGGGAGAGGAGGTTGACTTCGCCAGGGCTGCTGGTGTGACGACAGGGGTTGACACGGCAGAATCCCCCGGGCTACAGCTTGCAAGTAGAACCCAAGCCAACAGAATGGTTCCAATTAGTCCGCACATCTTTCTCATGGATGCCTCCTGACAATAAGCTTTATCGAAAATAGCCAAATTCCCGATTGTCGTAGGGTCAGGTTAAAAACCTGACCGCCCGAGCGGACGGGTTCGAAACCCACCCCTACACCCCCTTGCCCCCTCTAATAAAGGGGGCAAGGGGGTTTCCCTCATTTACCACTCCTGGCTTTAAGGGCTAAATATATCTTCTCGGCTGTTATAGGAAGGTTGGTAACACGTACGCCCACCGCATTATAAATGGCATTGGCAATAGCCGGAGCCGCCGGCACATTGGTTGCCTCGCCAAGCCCCTTAATACCAAACGGTCCGCTTATAGATGGAATCTCCACCAGTTCTGACTTAATATCCACCATATCCAGGGAGGTTGGAATGCGGTAATCAGTGAGGTTCGGGTTGAGCGTCTTGCCATTGCGGGATAGAACCGCTTCGCTCAGGGCATAGCCAACGCCAAACCCAACTCCACCCTCAATCTGCCCCTCCACCGTTTGCGGGTTCAGAGCAAATCCGACATCGTGGCAGGCGAAGTATTTGAGCAAGCGCACCTGGCCCGTATCCGGGTCCACCTCAACCTGGACGGCATGGGTTCCGTGCTGGGGGGCATCTAACCACTCTTCCTTGCTCGCTCCCATTAGCTTGCTTTTACGCAGCTTAGCGCCGGTTGCCAGGATGGGTGTACCCTGCTGGGCTGTCGCGGCAGCGGCGGCTTCAGCTATACTTAACCCTTTCTTGGGGTCTCCCTGGACATATACTCTCCCTCCCCTGGCTACTAATGAAGCAGGTTCCACACCCAGCTTCTCAGCAGTTGCCTCTATCAATTGATTACGGGCATCCTCAGCCGCCATTTTGACGCTAAACCCCACTCTGGAAGTAGTCTGGCTGGCGCCGGTGCCGTACTCAAAAGGCGTAGCATCGGTATCCATAGCTACCACCGAGACGTCATCATAGGAAATACCTAAAACCTCGGCTACCATCTGGGAAAAGATGGTGAGGGGGCCGCAACCCTGCTCTGTAACACCGCTGACAAGCACAACGGACCCATCCTCGTTGAATTTAACCCATGCACTGGACTGGGTCATTTTTCTATCTCTGATAATCCCTGAGGGGTCAATGGCCATACCATGATATTGAAAAGAGGCCATGCCCCAGCCAACATTGGGCCTGGATTCCCCTTTCTCCTGCCGGAGGTATTCCCGGGTGCGGCGCAGTGTCTCCTTTATCCCGGGATTCATTATCTTCTGCCCTGTCGGCAGGATATCGCCCTCTTCTACGGCATTCTTCAGTCGGAATTCCACCGGGTCTATCCCCAGCTTGGATGCTACCATATCCAGGTGTGATTCCATGGCAAAGACAGGTTGTGGTGTTGGTGGGGCGCGCATATGTCCACGAGGGCTATTGTTGGTGTACACCCTGTTAGCCGTCAGGTCAACGTTGGGGATACGGTAAGGGCCATGGAGGTCGTTACAGCTACGCCCCATTCCACCTGTCAAATCACAATATGCCCCGGTATCGTACGTGATATGGCCCTGCACCACCAGCAACATCCCTTCTCTGGAAACTCCCAGCTTGATGTGGGTAGTAGTAGCTTCCTTAAGAAAGGTGGCTGTTAGCTCCTCCTCCCGGTTCAAGGTTAGCCGGACAGGCCGGTGCGATTTTAGAGCCAGTAATACACATATAGGTTCGGTTTGAGCAGTGCCTTTGCCGCCGAAGTCCCCCCCTACAGCAACGGAAGCGATATGGATTCGCGCAATAGGCAAATCCAGGGCCTGGGCTATCATCTGGCGCAGGATGAATGGCGCTTTATTGCTGGCCCATACAGTTATCCTGCCCAGGGTATCCACAACTGCGGTCGTTTCGTGGGGCTGTGTAAATCCCTGATAGACTACAGGGGTACTATAGTCGTCCTCATAAATTAAATAGCACTTGTCCCAGGCCTGCTTAACATCGCCCCGCACCAGCTTGCCCTGCTCCAGGATATTGCCCTGGGGCTTTAAAACGGCATCAGATTTGTAGCTGGCCAGGTCAGGGTGCACGATAGGCGCCCCTATTTCTATAGCCTCTTTGGGACTGAATACCGAGGGCAATTCTTCGTACTCTACCTTGATAAGGTCTAAAGCCTCTATGGCCGTTTCTTCATCTACAGCGGCTACCGCTGCTACCTGGTCGCCTATAAAGTGGACCCTGTCCCAGGCAAGGACCGGCCTATCTTTAACCGAACGGCCGGTAAGGATATGGGGGGTATCCTTATGGGTAATCACCGCCTTCACGCCGGGAAGAGCGCTGGCCCGGCTGGTGTCAATGTTCAATATGCGGGCGTGCGGTACCGGACTGTGTAAAATCTTGCCGATGAGAAGGTCGGGGAAAATCAAGTCGCCACTGTATTGCATCCTGCCGGTTACCTTTTCGCCGGCCTCTTTTTTAGGAACACTCTGTCCGATGACTCTGTATTCCATTTTTTTACCTCCCTTCAGCAGCGGAAAGAATAGCTTTTACGATTTTAGCGTAGCCCGTGCAACGGCAGATGTTGCCTACGATAGCCTCGCGGACCTCTTTCTCGTTAGGTGTCGGGTTTTCATCCAGCAGCGCTTTAGCCATCATGATAATCCCCGGGGTGCAGAAACCGCATTGGACGGCCCCTTCCTGGATAAATGCCTTTTGCAGAGAGTGATACTGGCCGTCAATGGTCAAGCCCTCAACAGTCGTAATTTTCTTGCCATCGAGGTCTACAGCCAGTGTAAGGCAGGAATTGACGGCAAGGCCGTCAACCATCACTGTGCAGGTGCCGCAGTGGCCGTGGCCGCAGCCCTTTTTAGTGCCGGTGAGACGCAGGTCATCACGCAACACGTCAACCAGAGGGCGGTATGGTTCCACCGCTAGCTGAGAAGGTGTACCATTTACTATTAGTGTGATAAGTTTTTTCATCCTAGTCCTTTCTTAAAGCAGCCCCTACGAGAGAACATCCTTTAGCTGGGGGATAACAAAATTCATACCCAACCGTTTAAGAGTATCCTGCGTCGGCAATCCCTTATCCGTCAGACCTGCCGCTTTATACCAGATGGCCCTCTGCTCCAGGAACTGGTCCCTGTCTAGCTTTAAAGGCTTGCCATACTTGGTATGGATGGTTTCCTCAAAAAATCTATCTGGCAACGTATCGTCTCTAAAGGGTAAGTAGCCTTCTCTTACCGAGTAACATCGCTCCATAAGAGCGCCCCGGTGCACCAGGTCAGGCCAGTCCTTGGCGCTGATGTTCCAGCCAGAGGCCGCATTCAACATCTGCGCCCCCCAATCGGCTACGCTGCCGAATACCTCCCTTATGGAATTTCTGAGGAAGGTGCATGTAGTCAACGAGTCGAATATCATTCGCTCCGGGTCGCCACGTCCGCCATGAAGCTCGCCACATGGATTGACAGCCAGTCCAACGGCTTCCGACATACTACCCCTGGCTTCATAGGAAGTAATGGCTACGCCTTTGGAGGTTATAGCATATCTCTTGGAAGCCTCACCCATCTTTTGCGGGGCGAATTTAAGACCTTCGGCAAAAACATCGCCTATCCCCTGGCGATATGCAATTTTGGTTACCAGTTGGCATATAGCCGCCAGGTTCCCCCAGGTAAGGTCGATGCCATCCAGGTCCTCCCGCTTGAAAATCCCCCTATCGTAGCATTCCATTGCCCAGGCTACCACGCCCGAGACGTCCTCGTTATCCAGCCCTAAATTGTCCAGGAACGGGGTGAGATAAAGCTGGGTATCGAAGCCTGGAATCATCACATTGGCGTTCCAGCCGCCGGCGTCGTCATGCCGCATTTCCCCTACCACCGGCCCCAGAGGTGGGTCACGCCGCATATAAGGCACTTTGCAGCCCACCATGCACAGGGAACAGCTATCGCTCCATATCTTGTATTTTTGTTCCAGCTTTACCGCATTGCTCAGGTCG
>JACVQG010000176.1 GCA_015661045.1 Dehalococcoidia bacterium
GGTCCTGGCTCATCGCCGAATGCACTGCTGCAACCACTAAATCCACCTGCGCCAGCATCTCCTCCGGGGCATCCAGGGTGCCGTCGGAGCGGATGTCCACTTCCATTCCGGTAAACAACCGGATACCGACTTTCTGCTCCACTACCCGCACCTCGGCAATCTGCTGCTTTAGCCGTTCCACGCTAAGGCCGTGGGCTATACCGCGTCCGGCCGAGTGGTCGGTGATGGCCAGATATTCATAGCCGCGAGCTTTAGCCGCCACAGCCATATCCTCTATCGAGCTATTACCATCGCTCCATTCCGTATGAACATGTAAATCCCCTTTGATATCGGATAACTCAACTAGCCCGGGTAGCTGCCCCTTTTCAGCCTTCTCTATCTCTCCTGTATCTTCGCGCAGTTCCGGGGGGATGTATTGCAGGCCAAGTCTTTTGTAATAGTCCTCTTCGGTAGCAAAGGTCTCAATCTGGCCGTTTTTAACATCGGTAATGCCGTATTCGCTTAACGATAGGCCCTGGCGCTGGGCGCGGGTGCGCAATGCAATGTTGTGCTGCTTGGAGCCTGTGAAATACTGCAATAAAGAACCGAAATTATGGTGCTCGACAAGACGCAAATCTACCTGAAGGCCACCCGCTACCAGGACTGTAGCTTTGGTAGTCCCCTGGGCCAGTACCTGCCCTACCATCGGCAATCGCACGAATGCCTGGATGACCTTCTCCGGGTCGTCGGCGGTTCCCATCATGTCTATGTCGCCGACGGTCTCACGGAAGCGGCGCAGGCTGCCTGCCGCTATGATATTTTTAACACCCGGCACCGTGCTTAAAACCGATTGTATTTGCTCCACCAAAGGCAACGCCTCACCGATGGGGATGCGCTGGTCTTTACGGCGCAGGGCCTCCAGGGCGTGTTTAATGTTCTCTGCAGTCTTCTCTCCCATACGGAATAGCCCGGCCACACGGCCATCCAGAAGCGCTTTCTCCAGGTCCTCTATTGTATTGACGCCCAGTTCGGTAGTAAGGCGCATAGCCGTCTTGGGGCCGACGCCGGGCACTTCCAGCAGGGCGGTGATGCCGGGGGGAAACTCTGTCCGTAATTCTTCGTAGTACTGCAGTTTACCAGTGTTGACTAATTCAGTAGTCTTCTTCTCAATTGCCTCGCCGACGCCGGGGATATCCCTCAGGCTGCCGCCCTCACGGAGGATAACCTCAATTTCGCGGGGGAGGTGTTCGATAGCCCGGGCCGCCCGCTGGTAGGCGCGGATTTTAAAGACATTCTCACCCTTTAGCTCCAGCAGATCGGCTATGTCCTGAAATATTTTGGCGATGGCGGTGTTTTTCATCTTCGCAATTCAACAGCTATATTAGAAGAAATATTCTCGTCTAAGGGAAGCTTCAGTCTCGTAAAACCTCTTAAGTTTCTAGAATCCCAACCTCTTCCTGAGCCAATTCCGCAGCATACTCCAGGCAGGCTAAAACATCTTCTTTAGTTAAATCAGGGTATTCTTTTAATACTTCTTCTATCTTAAGTCCACCTGCCATAAGATTGAGCACAATATAGACAGGGATACGAGTCCCCTTAATAACTGGCTTACCGTGCATAATCTCAGGTATAGTAACGATCCTATTAAGATAACCCATTTCTGTATACCTCCTAACTATACCAACGTAAGCGATACCCTGAAATATTTCGGCCTCTGGCATCTCACTTTCCACATCCCACATCTCACTTCTCGTTTTACGCCTCTTTGCCGTGGCATTTTTTGTATTTAAGGCCGGAGCCGCAGGGACAGAGGTCATTGCGGCCAACCTTTTTGCCGGTCATCACCACCTCGCGTTGTCCCTGGGGTGTCTGCGTCCGGGCGGGCACCGGCGGCGCCCCCTGCCTGTTAATACCAACCTTGTATATAGTGTGGACCACGTCGTGCTGGATGGCTGCGGTAAGGGCTTCGAACTGAGCGTGACCCTCCCGCTTGTAGGCCATCAGAGGGTCTATCTGGCCGTAGGCCTGTAACCCGATCCCGTGGCGCAGGTGCTCCATAGCAGTAAGGTGTTCAACCCATAGGTTATCTATAGTCCGGAGCATCACCAACCGCTCCAGGATACGCATGTTTTCAGCGCCCATCTCCGTTTCTCGTTGTTCATATATGGACTCAGCCAACTCAATCAGCTTTTCCTCAGCCTCTTTGCGGCTATCCGGTATCTGAAGGTCCGAAGGCACGGGCAAAATGGTCATTATTTCCTGTCGCAACCCCTCGATGTTAAGGTCACTGTCCTCGGGGAAATAAGCCGCTGCCTGTTTGCCAACCTCTTCGCGAATCTGAGAAAGTATATTGCTCTTGAGGTCAGCGCCGGAGAGGATTTTCCGGCGCTCAGAGTAGATAACCTCACGGTGTTTATTCACCACATCATCAAAATCCACCAGATGCTTGCGGATATCAAAATTGTAGCCTTCGACCCGTACCTGGGCAGTTTCGATAGCCTTGCTCACCAGGCTATGTTCTATAGGCGTATCCTCGTCCATTCCGGCCCATTCCATAAGCGTTTTTACACGGTCACCGCCAAAACGCTTTACGACATCATCCTCCAACGAGATAAAGAAACGGGAGGAACCAGGGTCTCCCTGACGGCCGGAGCGGCCCCGGAGCTGATTATCGATACGCCGCGCCTCGTGCCTCTCTGTGCCAATTATGTGCAGGCCACCCTTATCCACCACCTTATGGTGCTCCTCCACGACACGCTGTTTTGCTTCCTCCTGAAGTTTCTGTATCCCTGCATGGTCATCCGGGGATATGCTCTTTTTAATAGACTCCTCTAGAACCATCAGTTCCAGGTTCCCACCCAGTGTAATGTCCACGCCGCGACCTGCCATGTTAGTGGCCACAGTTACGGCCCCCGGCCGTCCCGCTTGAGCTATGATGGCCGCTTCCCTCTCATGGTACTTGGCGTTGAGTACCTGATGGGGAATGCCCTTACGCTTGAGCATATCGCTTAGCTTTTCATTCTTCTCAATGGATACTGTACCTACCAGTATAGGCTGCCCTTCTTTATGTAAAGCCTCAACCTCTTTAACCACTGCCTTAAATTTTGACTCTTCGTTTTTATAAATCTGGTCGGGGTTATCTTTACGTACCATAGGCCTGTTGGTGGGTATTACAACCACGTCCAGTTTGTATATCTTATGGAACTCCTCGGCCTCCGTAGCTGCAGTGCCCGTCATGCCGGCCAGCTTTTTGTACATTCGGAAATAGTTCTGTAGAGTGACGGTAGCCATAGTCATACTTTCCCGTTGCACCTTCACGCCTTCTTTGGCTTCGATAGCCTGGTGCAATCCCTCGGAGTATCTTCGTCCAAAGAGCATACGACCTGTGAACTCATCTACTATGACCACCTGCCCATCCTTGACCACATAATCCTTGTCCCGCTTAAACAGGGCGTGGGCCTTTAGGGCATTATCCCTGTAGCTTTGCAGGCTATAGTTAGCCGGGTCGTAGAGATTGGGGGCTTTGAGCAGGCCCTGTTCCCGGAGCATCTCTTCAACCCGGCTCATACCCTCCTGGGTCAAGGTAACTGCCCTATCTTTTTCATCTATCTGATAGTCCTCTTCCTTTTTCAGCCTGGAGACAAGGCGGGCAAAAATCTGGTATTTGTTGGTTGCCTCCGCAGCCTCGCCGCTGATGATAAGCGGAGTGCGGGCTTCATCAATCAGAATGTTATCTACCTCATCCACAATGGCGTAGGACAACGGACGCTGCACCACCTGAGGCAGGTCAATAACCATGTTGTCCCGCAGATAGTCAAAGCCGAATTCGTGGTTAGTGCCATAGGTAATATCGGCCGCATAAGCCTGCCGCCGGGTGATAGGACGCAGCCTATTCCACTTGGGATCATCGGTAGCATAAGCAGGGTCATAAAGGAAAGATGTCTCATGCTGGATGCTGGCAACCGATACCCCCAGCATTTGGAAAATAGGTCCCATCCAGTGGGGGTCACGTTTGGCCAGATAATCGTTCAGGGTTACCAGGTGGCAGCCCTCCCCAGCTAGAGAATTGAGATAAAGAGGAAGCGTAGCTACCAGTGTCTTGCCTTCTCCAGTCCTCATCTCGGAGATTTTCCCCTGATGAAGAACCATTCCACCCATTAGCTGGACATCGAAATGACGCTGGCCGATAGTGCGCCTGCCCGCCTCCCGCACGGCAGCAAAGGCCTCGGGGAGAATATCATCTAGGGCGTCTTCTTTCAAGTCATGTCTCTCTGTTTCGAGGTCCTTTATCGTGTTTGGTAGCTCTCTGTTATCAGTGACTGCTTTCTGA
>JACVQG010000177.1 GCA_015661045.1 Dehalococcoidia bacterium
TTTGTAGCCAATTTCTTCATCTTCTACTGGAGTCTGACCTCCCATATCACCCCACCTGTAGCTCCCGCTGCTTTCGTAGCCGCTGGACTTGCGGGTGCCTCGATGTGGAAAACCTGCTGGACATCCATGCGCCTCGGCTTGATCTTGCTCATTTTGCCTTTCTTCTTTGTTTATAACCCGGCTCTGTTGATGCAGGGTTCGGCCCTCAGTATCGTTGAAGCCACTTTCACTGCTATTATTGGCACCATAGTTTTAGCGTCTGCTCTTCAGGGCTATCTGTTTGATTACACAAAGTTGTGGCAACGAATATTTATGGGAATAGGGGGATTATTACTGATTTTTCCTGACTGGAAAACAGAGGTAATAGGGGTGGCTTTTGTCATCCCGGCCGTACTGATACACTGGAGAAGCACTCGGTCCAATAAAGCTGAAAAGTTAGCCGTAGCCGAATTTATTCCCTCGAAAATGGCTTTTTCACAAAAATCACCTCATCCCATTCGCTTCGCTCAGGGCAGGCTCTAACCTTCTCCCCTCGATGGAGAAGAGATTGCACTATTTAAAGCCACCACAGCCTTTGCCTCAATCTCTATCAACCCGGTTCGTTGACTATAAGAAAACCGTTTTGTGGCTGATAACCTGTGCCAGGAGCATTGACTCAGTGTTGTAGGAATGGTATAAAGTTAAAGGAAAAACAACCGCAAAGAGTTGAAGTCTGCCGTTGTTATTTCCGCTCTTTGCTAATTTGTTTATCTACACTCCCCAAAACTGTGGGTCAGGATTAACAAATTGACTCAATAAGTTACAGAATGATAAAATGCTGGAGGACAACGTAAATTGGTAAAATCAACTCAAACTGCCGAGCTATTAGGGAAAATGCAGGATAAAGATAGACAATCCCTCGCCAGGCTTATCAGCCTTGTGGAGAGGGAAAGCCCCGATGTCCCGGAAATCATGCGCCAAATTCAGCCCCGTCTCGGCCATGCCCATTGTGTAGGTGTTACCGGCCCTCCGGGGGCAGGCAAGAGCACTCTGGTTGACAGGATGACTGCTGTATTGCGCCAGCAGAAGTTTTCCGTAGGTATTATTGCTGTTGACCCCACCAGCCCCTTTAGCGGGGGAGCAGTGCTCGGAGATAGAATCCGTATGCAGCAGCATTACCTGGATGAAGGAGTCTTTATCCGCAGCATGGCTACACGGGGCAGCCACGGTGGTCTGCCGCGCACCGTTCGGGGTGTCATAAAGCTCCTGGATGCCTTTGGAAAGGACTTTATTCTGGTGGAAACTGTAGGGGTAGGACAGACCGAACTTGACATAATGGAAGCTTCCGATACAGTGGTGGTTGCCCTGGTTCCGGAGGCCGGAGATACTGTCCAGACCATGAAAGCGGGACTGATGGAAATCGCCGATATTTTCGTGGTTAATAAAGCTGACAGGGAAGGGGCCAACTATCTGGTCGCTGAGCTTATGGCCATGCTCCGGATGTACCCCAAGCAGTCCTACTGGGAAGTTCCTGTCCTGGCAACTCAGGCTACTAACAACGTGGGCATTGATGAGCTATGCCAGAAGGTGGCTGGACACCGACAAACACTTCAGGAGACAGGCCAGCTAACGCAACGCCGCCAGGCGCAGCGGAAACGGGAATTCTTCCAGACGGTAGAACAGAAGGTAACGTCCAGGTTAATACAGCTAATTGAAACCGACGGCCAGCTCACTTCCTATCTCGAAAGGGTAGAAAAAGGGCAGATAGACCCTTATTCAGCTTCGATAGAGATTATCAAGAATAAAGAACTGCTCGTAAATTGGCTTCAGGGTATCGAACGGGAAGGTTGACAGGGTTTATGTCCCAATACGATGTCATCATTGTCGGAGGCGGACCGGCAGGCATCTTTGCCGCTTTAGAACTGGCTAAAGCCTCCAACTTGCATGTTCTACTTATGGAAAAGGGCAGGGATATTGACCGCCGTTCCTGCCTTGTTATGGATAAAGGCGGTCGTTGTCCCCCCTGCAATCCTTGCCATCTGGTCAGTGGCTTAGGCGGCGCTGGCGCTTTCAGCGATGGCAAGCTCACCCTCTCTCCCCAGGTAGGAGGCTATCTTCCTGAATATCTTGGCTGGCAGAAGACCCAGGAGCTTATAGAATATGCCGATAGCACCTATCTTAGCTTTGGCGCCACCAACCACGTGTTCAGCGCCAGCTCAGAGGTTGAGGAAATACAACGGCGGGCTAATTTAGCCGAGCTTCGCCTCATCCCTGTGGATATAAGACACGTGGGAACAGAGCGTTCCCGCCAGGTGCTTCGGGCAATGCGGGATTTCCTCAAAGGAAAGGTAGAGATACGTGTTGATTTCCCCGCTGCCAGCATCATTGTTGAGGATGGACAACTTAAGGGTGTAGAGACACGCTCCGGTGAGCGTCTGGAGTGTCGTTATCTTATTGTAGCCCCGGGCCGTGACGGTTCCGATTGGATGGTTAAGGAAGCCCGCAGATTGAAGCTTACCCTGCACAATAACCCGGTGGATGTAGGGGTCAGGGTAGAGGTGCCGGTAGCCGTGATGGCCCCGGTTACCGATATCCTCTATGAAGCCAAACTGGAATATTTTTCCAAAACATTCGATGACCGCATCCGCACTTTTTGCATGTGCCCGGCTGGCGAGGTCATAGTGGACTCCACCGGCGGCGATGACCCAATATCTACAGTTAACGGACATAGCTACGCTGAACATAAAACGAATAATACCAACTTTGCTCTCCTGGTGAGTACCAACTTCACTGAACCCTTCAATGACCCTATAGGCTACGGTAAATATATAGCCCGGTTGGCCAATATCCTGGGGGGTGGGGGTGTGCTGGTGCAAAGGTTGGGCGACTTGCTGGAGGGACGCCGCTCAACCCTTACCCGTCTGGAGCGGGGTATTGTTCAGCCAACCCTGAAATGCGCGACACCTGGCGACCTGAGCTGTGTCCTGCCATACCGCTTTCTTAAGGGCATTGTAGAGATGCTGGAAGCTCTGGATAAGCTACTACCGGGGGTTGCCTCCCGCCATACCTTGCTCTATGGTGTTGAGGTCAAGTTTTATTCCTCCCGTCTGGAGCTATCTCAGAACCTGGAATCGGAGATTCCGAATTTATTTGCTGCCGGCGATGGCGCAGGTGTAACCAGAGGGCTGATGCAAGCCTCGGTTTCCGGGGTCGTGGCCGCCAGGGAAATCCTGCGCCGGGTGGGCGCTGATGTGGCGCCTTAACACCCTGTTACTGTTTGAAATAAAGATATGAGTTTGTATGAAGGATGACTAAAATCCCTCTTAATCTCCCTTTACGAAAGGGAGAGGTTTTAAGTCTCCCCCTTTGGAAAAGGGGGCGTAGGGGGATTTACCCCGGCTGCAAAAAAAGATAATCCAGGCTATTTTCATCATTGATGTCGCCCTCTGACAGGGGGGCATTGACCGTTCTCATGTTTTGTAGTTAGTATTGCAGACACTTATCAAGGTTCACGGTACAAAGTGAATTTGGGAAGGAATTTTTAAAAAAGACTATGAAATTTGGTGTGATCGTCTTCCCCGGTACCTGGAGCGACCGCGACTGCTACCATATCTTTAACGATGTGGTGAAACAGCCGGTAAGCTATATCTGGCACAAGGAGACCGACTTCTCTGGCTATGATTGTGTAATCCTGCCCGGCGGCTTTTCCTACGGAGATTACCTCCGTCCCGGCGCTATTGCCCGCTTTTCACCCGTCATGGCGTCCGTGGAGCGTTTTGCGGCACAGGGCAAACTGGTTATAGGCATCTGCAATGGATTTCAGATTCTATGCGAGGCTGGTTTGCTGCCCGGCGTTCTCCTGTCCAATGCCCACCTGCAATACCGCTGCCAGTGGGTCAACCTTAAGGTGGATAACAATTCTACCCCCTTTAGCTCTCAATGCCGGAAGGGCCAGGTTATTCGCATCCCCATATCCCACCACGATGGCAATTACTTTGCCGATGAAGCTACGTTGCAGGAATTGGAAGCTACTAACAGGATAGTGTTCCGCTATTGCACCCCAACAGGTGAAGTAATCCCCGAGGCTAACCCCAATGGCGCTTTACATAATATTGCAGGTATAGTCAACAAGCAGGGCAATGTCCTCGGTATGATGCCTCACCCGGAACGGGCCTGCGAGGCGATATTGGGTGGGGAGGATGGGAGGTTGATATTTGAGTCAATGATGGGAGTCCTTACCAGATAAAAATTTTGATTTGACCTATACCCCAAGTTTAAACCTGGGGTATGTGTTTGGGTTACATATAATTGCCTGATTAAGGTCACAAAAAAGAGTAACATTTTGTCTGGAGGATCGAAACGACGAAGAATCTGGTGGTGAGGGGTTAAAAGACAAAGGTTATTCATGCTTCTCTTTGGGTTATGGGGTCGCCACATATCTACCTCTGTGCCCCACCCTGAGATTCTTCGCTACGCTCCAGAATGACAATTTATCACTCTATTTTTTCAATGACCCTAATCGGGTAGCTACAATTTGCGCTTTGCTCCAGGCGGTTTCAATATCAATGAATATACCCCTCCCGCCAGAAAGCAGGCCACAGCAAAGAAAAGGAAAGGCATGTAGTTTCCTGTCCAGTC
>JACVQG010000178.1 GCA_015661045.1 Dehalococcoidia bacterium
TTTGGTGCTTGGGATTTAGGATTTAACGCTTGTTTTGGCGATGCTCAAAATATTTATGACGCTCTATATAGTTATTATTAATATTTGGGTAAGGTGTACATGCTGTTGCCCTTTCCAGAGGCTTATGCTAAACTAAAACGGAACTAGAGAGGGTTTAATATTTAATGAACAACCTTTCGCCCAGGGCGATTGTACAAGAGCTTGATAAGTATATTGTAGGGCAGAATAACGCAAAAAAGGTTGTCGCCATTGCGCTCCGTAACCGCGAACGACGCCGTAAGCTACCTGAGGATCTCAGGCGCGATGTAATGCCTAAAAACATTCTGATGATAGGGCCAACCGGTGTCGGTAAAACCGAGATTGCCCGCCGGATGGCAGCAATGATAGACGCACCTTTTATAAAGGTAGAAGCTACCAAATTTACCGAAGTCGGATATGTAGGCCGTGATGTTGAATCAATAATATCAGACCTGGCAGAAATGGCTGTTACCCGCGGATATGAAAAAAAATTAAAAGAGGTCGAAACAAAGGCTGAAAAGGTGGCTACTGAAAAGATTATAGACTATCTTTGTCAGCAGTGGCCCAGAGCTGTAGCTAAGGTTGCCGTTAAGGCGGAAGGTATTGCCGGAATTAGCGCTGAGGAATCCAAAGGTATTCCCTCCGGAGAAAATACCTCGATACAGCAGCGGAGGCGCCCATACCGGTACCGCCAGATTGTAGCCAAATTACTCCAGAATCAACAATTGGAAGACCAGCCAGTTGAGATTGAAGTTGGCGCCGAGGTTGAGGGGGGAGGGCCGTTAGAAGATATGTCTTCTCATCTCTACCAGGATGATGGATTGGACTATACTGGTGAGGCGTCTGATAATTACAGATTTTATTCTAACCGCCGGGGGTACGCAAAGGAAAAGAAACGGCGAAAAGTTCTTGTCAAAGAAGCCCGCCGTATCCTTACCCGGGAGGCGGCCAATCGGTTAGTTGACTTTGATGATGTTATTGACCATGCTATCGAACAGGTCGAAGAAAACGGGGTAGTTTTTATTGACGAACTGGATAAATTAGCCGGGCCTCGAATGGAAATGGGCCGCGACGTTTCAGGAGAAGGGGTCCAACGGGATCTGCTCCCGGTGGTAGAGGGCACTACGGTGATGACCCACTTTGGTCCAGTCAAGACCGAACATATTTTGTTCATTGCGGCTGGAGCATTCTACCAGAGCAAGCCTTCCGACCTTATCCCCGAGTTGCAGGGCCGTTTCCCTTTAAGGGTTGAACTATCGTCATTGAGCACTGAAGACCTGAAGCAAATCCTGGTTGAACCCAAGAACGCCCTTACAAAACAATATAAAGCCCTAATGGGGACCGAAGGCGTTGAACTTGAGTTTGCGGATGACGCTATCAATGAAATCTCCAGATTAGCATCTATGATGAATGAAAGGCTGGAGAACATCGGCGCCCGACGCCTGTATACAATCATGGAAAAGATACTGGAAGAGATAAGCTTCTCAGCCACCGAAAAGGCAGGCGAGAAGGTTGTTATCGATGCACCGTATGTTTCTGAACATGTGGGTAGTCTTGTGGCTGACGAAGACCTCAGCAGGTATATTTTATAACACAGTTGTAGAAAGGAGAAAATGACACAAGAGTTGATACCCGCCATTTCCATAAAAGAGCTTCTGGAGGCGGGAGCACATTTTGGGCATCAAACCAGCCGCTGGAACCCGAAGATGAAGAAGTACATCTTCACCCAGCGTAATGGCATCCACATCATCGATCTGGAGCAAACCCTCGGTATGCTGGCCAAGGCGAGGGACTTTGTTCGGGAACTTGTCGCCGATGGCGGCACCATCCTCTTCGTAGGTACCAAGAAACAGGCGCAAGAAGCGGTAGAGCAGGAAGCAAAAAGGTGCTCGATGCCCTATGTAAATGTACGCTGGTTGGGAGGAATGTTAACGAATTTCGTTACCATTCAGAGCCGTATTGATTATCTGGTGCGGCTGGAAGACCAGTTAGCAAAAGGTGACTTTGAAAACCTGCCTAAAAAAGAATCCCTTAAACTACAGGAAGAAATAAAACGTTTGAACTTTCAGATGGGCGGATTCAAAGATATGACCACTCTTCCTTCGGCCTTGTTTATCATCGATCCCACGAAGGAAAAGATTGCGTTAGCTGAAGCCAAACGCATGAAAACACCGGTGGTCGGTGTGGTTGATACCAATTGCGACCCTGACCCCATTGACTACATAATTCCAGCTAACGATGATGCTATTCGCGCTGTTAAATTTATTACCAGTAAAATAGCTGATGCAGTTCTGGAAGGTAAAGCCGCCCACGAGGGGGTTGCAGTTGAGGTTAGCGTACCTGCCAGCGCCACCGCTAGCCCTACTGTTGCATCACAAAAAACTGAAGCCCTTTCTTTTACCCCCGATGATAAGAAGGCAGCCTAGGAGACTGAATTGCAGATTACCGCTACAGCAGTAAAAGAATTGAGAGATAAGACGGGAGCCGGTATCCTGGAATGCCGTAACGTATTACAGGAAACTCAGGGGGACGTAGATAGAGCTACTCAGTTATTAAGAGAGCGTGGGATAGCTAAAGCTGAGAAAAAGCAGAGCCGTTCCACAGACCAGGGGCTTGTTGAAGCCTATATCCACCCGGGAGGGCGGATAGGGGCCATGGTTGAGTTAAATTGCGAAACGGATTTTGTCGCTCGTACGCCGGAGTTTAAGGAATTAGCTCACAACATCGTTCTCCAGGTGGTTGGTTCTTCACCTCAGTTTGTCACTCAAGAAGATGTTCCACCTGACGTAAAAGTAAACTCGGAAGAAGCCTGCCTTTTACAGCAACCGTTCATTAAAGACCCGAGGAAAACCATTAAAGATATTATTATTGAGACTGTTGCCAAGGTGGGGGAAAACGTGCGGGTGAAAAGGTTTAGCCGTTTTGAATTGGGTAACTAACTCAATTTGAAAAAGAACGTGCCAATAACCCGACAAGAATAAGATAAACCCAGGTTGCTGTACACCGATAGGGCAAGTCCACGGGAAGATAAGTTTAACCTATCAACTTATGAGGGCCTGGAGTGATAAAAACGCAGTTTCAGCTATTGTCTTTATCCGTCCAACCAGATTACTGTAAGGAGTAGCTGCGATGAAGTGGGAGGAAATAGCCCAGCTTCCCAGAGAAACAATCCTAATATTACTCAACGACGCCCTGCATAATATGCTTCGTATAGATGCTTATTGGTTCATAGGGATGGAAAAGAGCTTAGGCATAGATAACGCTATTAAGGTGGATGAGGAAGTGTGGCGTCGTTTTGGTAAAATCGAAGCTACTCAAGTAAAAAATAACTTCAAGCTCAACGGGGATGGTATCGGCACCCTGGTAAAAGCTCTAAACCTTGCACCCACGTGGACATTGTGGGCAGACCTCTGTATAGAACAAATATCGGACCATGAAGCTGTTCTTCAAGTATTAAAATGCTCATCTCAGGTGGAGAGATTGAAAGCCGGCGCCGGTGTTTTCAATTGTAAGGGGGTGGAGCACGGTTATTTTGAGAGCTTCGCCAGCGTAATAGACCCCAGAATCAAAGTGCACTGTAACTTCTGTCCTCCAGCAAAATACTTTGAAAACCTCTGGTGCGAATGGCACTTTAGTCTAGAAACTGCCAGGAGATAGAAAATGAGCCAGGCAAAAACCAATAAAGAAATTCTGGTTCAATGTGAAGCCCAAATGCAACGGGCCGTAGATGCTATTCGCCGGGAACTGGCTTCGTTGCGTACCAGCCGAGCTTCACCCGCTCTTGTTGAGCACATTCGGGTAGACTATCATGGCGTCCCTACCCCTATTAATCAGCTTGCAACTATCAGTACTCCGGAGGCTCGTTTATTACTGATCCAGCCCTGGGACCGCTCATCAGTTGGCACTATCGAAAAAGCTATTTTAAAGTCCGATTTGAGTCTCACACCTTCAAACGACGGTAACGTTATTCGTCTTGTTATACCGATACTTACCGAGGAGCGGCGTCTGGAGATGGTTCGCCTGGTTAACAAAAGGGTGGAACAAGCGCGGGTAGAGCTGAGAAATATGCGCCGTGACTCGCTGGAAGACCTGCGCAAGATAGAAAAAGCCAAGTCCATCTCTGCTGACGAATTGAAGCGTTCGACTGACCAGTTGCAAAAACTTATTGATAGATTTACCGAAGAGGCCAACCGGGTGGGAAAACAAAAAGAAGTTGAACTTTTAGAAAGCTAGGAGATACCAAATGGACTTCGATTTTTCAGAAGA
>JACVQG010000179.1 GCA_015661045.1 Dehalococcoidia bacterium
GCAATAACACGGCGGAACGTGTAAAACCAGGATGCCCCTAATACCCGTGACGATTCCTCCAGCTCTTTGCCAAATTGATACATAGCTCCATTCATTACCCTTACACCCAGGGGTAACCGGGATACGATTAACACCAGCATCAAAAGCCAGATAGTGCCAAAAAGGGCCGAAAGGAACGGTATTCCGCCTACGTATGCCCACAGGAAACCCAACGCCAGCACTAACCCGGGAACACCCCACGGCAACCATGTGATAAAGTCGAGTGTTTTTTTCGCCGGCATCTGGGATCGAACGATGATATAGCTTAGCAAAGAATAGAATATCATCCCCAGGGTGGCTGAACCTATCCCCACATACATTGTATTTCTAAGCGATGGTAGGAACCGCGGATCGTTAAACGTAGCTATCCAGTGCTTTACAGTAAACGGGTCGGCTACCCATACGCCCCATATCCTCATAAAGCTTCCCAGGATAAGGGTTAACAATGGTAATATCACACCGGCAATGAAATACAGAATTACTATGGCAAAGGTTACATATTTCCATTTGCCGAGGCGAGTGACACGGGTCGCGAACCCTCGTCCCGTAACAGTTGTATACTGTTTTTGACCTATTAACTTCCACTGTATATAAATCAGGATAAATATTAATCCCAGGAACATTGTTGATAATGCCATAGCCTGGGGATAGTCTGCGGGAGCCAGACCCAGAAGCAGCCATATCCGGGTGGTGTAGACATATATCCTGGCGCCGTAACCCAGAAAAAGCTCGATCTCGAACGACTCCAGAAAGCGGATGAATACCAGCACTGTAGCGCCAAGGATAGCTGGCATTAGAACAGGAATGGTAATCCGTCGTATCGTTGTAAGCCCGCTGGCCCCGGACATGCGGGAGGACTCCTCCAGTGAAGCATCCATGCCACGGAAAGCAGGTGTAATGAGGATAAAAATAATTGAAGCCCAGAAAATAACAGATACCCAGATTATACCGCCGTATGAATATATATCGAACGGAGGGTTACTGAGATGGAAAAAAGACATCAGCCCCTGGTTGATAAATCCCCTGGGTCCAGCCAGTAGTGTCCATGAAACGACAACGGGAAGAAGAGGTAAAACAAACACTGTCCATACCAGGACCTCGAGACCGCCCCGCCACGGCGTATCGGTTCTGGTTACGACCCAGGCCAGAAAAACAGACAGAATCATGGTAATGATAGTACGCACCACGCCAAGCCACATTGTAGTCCACAGTACTTTGTAGGTTGAGGGATTAGTGTACGCAATCCTGTAGCCGTCAAGGCTCAACGGGGCCTCAGTACCGGGGCCGCCACCCCGGAAACTACCGTAAACAAGCATAAATAGCGGATAGACAACCAGGAACCCAACTACCAGAAGTAAACTGATCATTAATAGGCCACGGCGACTGAACATAATTATACCTTTCTGTTATTTCGAGTCGAGATATAATTTCCTATGATAATATCGCTTATAACGAAATGGTAATAAGTCCGGATATTCAGATATGACGCATAATTGACCTATTCTAACATGGTTTTGTAGTTTTGAACATTTCTTCTTCGACGTAAAATATAATAATTTTAAAGGAAAAGTTTTTTTAAACCCAAAGTGTATTGACTATTTGTCAGTTATTGCTAAACTAAAGGCAATTGTTTACGCCTGCTTAAGTAAAGCAAAGATAAATGGAGGTTTCGTGCGATTATAGTTGACATAGGCTAAACCCCCTGTTAGAATACCCCCACACTGAAAGGGGGCACTATGTCTGGCTTCCTACAGCATGGAAAGGTAGTTGAATTTCTTAGTATCTTGGCAACTATATTTATAATTGGCTTCATTGTCTTTCTTTGGTCATTAGGTTGGATTGTCGTTATTGTATTCGCAGGTATAGCTTCTATTGCTTTCGTAGTTTTGTTTTACGTTTGGTTCTCAGGGTGGCTTGAGGACAAATGCCTTTAGACATATAGTAGCCACACAGCCCACCCACTATGAGGATAATAGCTAAATGGAGGTTAACATGGGTTTTAAAGACTTGCGGCAGTTCATCGCAGCCCTGGAAAAAACCGGCGACGTGGTGAAAATCCAGAAAGAGGTAGACTGGGACCTTGAGTTGGGGGCCATAGGACGTCGCGCTTATGAGTTATCGCAGCCAGCCCAGTGGTTCCAAAAAATAAAGGACTATCCTGCCGAATATACCGTCTTCAATGGTTCTGTCGGCACATGGCGCCGGCTGGCTATTGCGCTGGGTTTACCGCCTGAAACACCCGTAAGGGAATTGTATGACATATATGAAAAGCGAGAGCAAAAACCCATAAAACCAAAGGTGGTTAAGACCGGGGAATGTAAAGATAACATAACGACCGGTGATAAGATTGATCTCTATAAGCTCCCCACCCCTATGCTCCACGAAGGTGATGGCGGCAGATATCTCGGCACATGGGATGTGGTGGTGAGCAAAGACCCCGAGACCAATTGGAGCAACTGGGGTATGTACCGCTTTATGATCCACGATAAGAACACCCTCACAGGCTATCCGGCGCCCTTTAGCCACCTGGCGATGATGTTGATGCGCCGTTATATCCCCAATAAAAAGCCTATGCCCATAGCTATCGTTATAGGCTGTGAGCCTATGTGCCATATGGTGGCTACGGCTGGTTACGGCATTAATGTGGACGAGGCCGACTATGCCGGTGCTTTAGGCCAGGCCCCCGTGGAGTTGGTGAAATGCGAGACCAGTGACCTGATGGTGCCTGCCCACTCGGAAATCGTTATCGAGGGCGAGATACTGCCCGACCAGACTGTCCCCGAAGGGCCGTTTGGAGAGTATCCAGGCTATCGGAGCGGACAGACCGGCGGTGGGCTGTTATGCCGTGTCAACGCTATAACCCACAGGAATTCACCGATAATGACTGTTATTGCCCTGGGCACTCCTCCGGATGATTCGTCTATTGGAGCATCTCTGACCGCTGGCGTTGCCATGAAGCGTCGGCTTCTACGTCATGGAATCGAGGTTACCGGTGTCTATGTGCCTCCCGAGGGTGTCACTCACCTGATTGTTGTTGGAGTGAAGAAGGGCGGCGGCGATGTTGCCAGGCAAATCATCGAGATTTTCACCGCCCGGCGAGCCATGACCAGCAAGGTTATCGTTGTAGATGAGGATGTGGACCCCTTCAATATGGGTGAAGTCCTACATGCCTTCGCCACCAAGTGCCATCCGGGAAAAGGTATCTATGTAACAACATATGAGGGCCGGGCCAACGCTCTCACCCCGTGCTATAGCCCGGAGGAAAGGCGAAAACTAACAGGCGCTGGCGTCGCCTTTGATTCTACCTGGCCACTGGAGTGGGATAGAGACACCGAAGTTCCTATAAAATCTTCTTTTACTGGAACCTTCTCCAAAGAGACCCAGCAAAAGGTGCTGAAGAATTGGAAGAGCTACGGTTTCAAATAGTTGGAATCAAAAGTAATACGACCTCTATAAAAATAGCTGTCTCTCCAACCTCCTCTCCCTTGAGGGGAGAGGATAAAAGGTGAGAGTGAAATTAAGTTCAATGTTAAACGGGGGTAATAAAATGAAAAAAGAATACGTAACCTTTGTAAAGGATTTCAAGACTGTACCCCAGGGTAAAGAGATTGAAATAACTATCCGCGACCTGACGCCTGGCCCCAGGAAATACGATGCTAAAATTGTCAAAGCCGTGGTATCGGATGACTCTGCCAAATATCCTGAGGGAGATGTCCTGTGGCTGCGGTCGCCCACCGGGGTGCTGAATGCCAAACCCTGGGCTATCCAGATTAAGAAAGAAGTCAAGGGGTATCTGAACCTGCCGCCGTACTCAGTGCTTATGCGGACATAGGAGCCTGAATACTAATCAACTAATATCGTTTTCCACGAGTTAGTTTCTTCTTTTCGCTTGAGTTTACGAAGATGAAACAGCTTAAACCCTTTACATGGTCGTTAACAAAATAAGTTCACATTTCTGTCATTCTGGAGGGAGACAGCCGAAGGCGGACGACCGAAGAATCTCAGGGTGGGGTATGACTTTATTTCTATTTGCAACCCCACACTGAGATCCTTCGCTACGCTCCAGGATGACAGTTAAGCGCGGGGGATTTTATTTTTACACTGGTGAACCCTGATTTGAAAGATTGTCTCGCATCACCCTCCCCAGTGCAATCGTCTTACCGCTCTGCTTTGCCCGCCGTACAATCTCCAGCCGCTGTACCCATTTTACTCCGTTATAGCATTGACTGTCC
>JACVQG010000007.1 GCA_015661045.1 Dehalococcoidia bacterium
TGTCTTTTTACCCGTCCCTTCTTTCTCTTCCACTACTTTAATAGCCGCATCAACAAGGCTGCGCACTGAGAGGAGCATCTCCTTAGCCGATGTCTTAAGATGTTCCCCGGCAGAGCCAGTTACCAGGGCTTTAGGCGGATGGATGCGAAGCACCAGTCCGTCATCGGGGCTAAATTCAACCTCAAATATTTTCTCTGCCATCTTGTAACCCTCCTTTAAAGATTTAGCGATGCAAGTGAATCGAATCCCCCTGAGTCCCCCCTAGTAAGGGACTCACCCTCTCCCTTACCTCTCCCTTTTAGGGCGAGGGGAATAAAATCTATTTTCGAGAGAATCTCCCATCCAGATTCATCGGGACCGCGAAGGATGAAAATAGCTTATGAACCTCTCGCCCCTTTGGGGAGAGAATTAAAGAGAGGGGGATTTACGAGTCCAGCTACACTTACCCTCACCTACGCCTCTCCCGTCAAGGGAGAGGGAAATAAAGAAGCTATTTTCGGGAGAATATTAATTTGTTAAACTGCAACGCTCACTTTGGTAACCCGGCTTTTTTCACAGGTTCAAAATGTATTTGCAGTTGGTTGTCTATGAATTTTGCTTCATGAACCGGTAAATCGATCAATGTCAACGGAAGCATAATATTTCTCCGGTAGGCGCCAACTTCAATAATCAGTTCGTCACCTTTCCGGTTTAAAGTTAAATCGTGTTTGGTTATGAAGGGCAGCGTAAGACTCAACACATAACACCCGTCCTTTTTTTTACTGAGCGTTTGAGGTTGACCCCGATAGAAGACCTGGGTAGGGTCAGCCTGGCCAAAAAGGGCCTCGGCCATAGACCGGAGGGTCTCTATACCCACCACTTCAGAGGAGAACAGAGGTATGGTACGGATTGGGATAGGTGAGAACCGCTCCTCGATAGACTGAAAATGCTGGCTTTGACGCTTTTTCCAGACATCGAAATACGGGTCTGATACCTCGGGCGGGATGACACGGTTGCATACAATTAAATCGGTAGCATATCCGTAAAGATTAAGATATGTATAGGTGCGCTGCGCTTCCTTGATGACCATCTTCTCCGGATTGACTACCAGTCTAACCGAGGTTATTTCCGGGTCGGTAAACACGGCGCGCATTTTTTCCAGTTGAGTAAATAACATCTCGGCAGTCTTGAATACCTGGTCGGAAGGAAAGGGAATATCGGTAAAACCTTTGACCATGGGCCGGAGGAGGGTGGCAGCCTTGCGCTGAATAGGGAAGATACGGTCCATCCACCAGCGGAGAATTTCAGGGAAACTGAGCAGGCGTAAGGTCTCCCCGGTAGGAGCGCAGTCCACGATGATGACATCGAACTGGCCCCTTTCGTAGTAATCCAGGATATATAGCAGGTTGGCAAGCTCCTCCATACCGGGCAGCACTGCCATCTCCCCGGCGATGATCTCATCTATACCCCTCCAGGATAGGAGAGACATCACCCATTGCTGTATGGTCCCCCAGTGGGTAGCCAGGGCGTGGGAAAGCTCGGGCTCCTGGCCCCATAGATTGGCCGAAATCTTTTTTGGTTCGTTGCCCAGCGGCAGGTCGAAAGAGTCGGCCAGGCTGTGGGCGGCATCGGTGCTGATAGCGATAGTCTTATAGCCCAACTGAGCGGAACGCAGAGCGGTCGAGGCGGCCACGCTGGTTTTGCCCACTCCGCCTTTGCCGGTATAGAGAATAATGCGCATTAAAAGCCTCCGACCAGTATTATAACATTATAATGTAGGGGCAATTCATGAATTGCCCCTACCGATCTAACCCCCTGGCCCCCTTCCCACTTTGGGAAGGGGGCCAGGGGGTTAGGTCGGAAGTTATTTATACCTTTTTACCCCACCCTGAGATCCTTCGCTTACGCTCCTCTGAGTAAAACATCGGAGTCCGATACCCGCTCGGACAGCATGACAAACGACGGTGGTAACTGGATATCGAAAACCCCGTAGGGGTAGGCCCCCGTGCCTACCCAGAATACGGCGAGGGCGCCCACGGTGGGGCGCCCCTACGATGGGATAATGTATAAACGTAGGGACCGACCAATGTGTAGGTCCGAATGACAAAAAAGGGCGAACATACCGGTCATTCGTTCCAACATATTCTTAAATCCATCGAGAAACCGAGAGATTCTATTGCTAAGGGCCTACTTGACTGGTGGACGGAAACCCCCGACCTGATTCACCTCGGTGAATCAGGTCTGCCCCCTTTACGTAAAGGGGGTTAGGGGGTTTCCGTTATAGCACATCTCCGCAAGCAGTCAAGCGTCGAGCACTTGCAATTCACAAACTTACCTCTCCTAAGCCGGCGAATCCAAGACCTGAACGTCTTTCTGATTTTTAAACCATATTATGTTCCTGCTGACCTAACTTAAGGCTCAATAACACATTTTGTTGGAACGGGCGAACCGGAGTTTACGCCCCCACGAGATCAAATTGGCAACCACAATCCCGCTACATAGGGATTACTTAATTATACGGAATCAATAACTATCATTGTCCTGGTGTTGTTTACCAGCTTCATACCCTGGATGTCCTGCATCACCAGCCGGTCCAGAATCCTATGGTCAGCTACGTCAATTTTTGCCACAATATCGGTTTCTCCGTAAACTGCCCAGGCTTCTACAACACCGGGTACTTTCCTTAATGCAACCACTGCTTCGGGGGATTTTCCCGCAGGCACAGTAACTAAAATAAAGGCTTTCATGTTACATCCCTCCTTTTTCTTCAGGAACTAACTTCACCCCTACACCCCTCTCAGTTGACGGAGAGTGGCCGGGGGAGAGGTCTATTTTCATCACTTATAAAGATGGTCTTTTCTTTTGCCATCCTGTCGCTTGTTCATAAGCAAACCCTATGCGAAGCAACATTTCCTCACTCAGAGGCTTTCCAATGACCTGCATTCCCACAGGGAGACCCTCTGAAAATCCAGCCGGCACAGTGAGACCGGGTATACCTGCAATATTAACTGGAATGGTGCAGACATCGCTGAGGTACATCTGAACCGGGTCGGCAGCCTTTTCCCCGATTTTAAACGGTACCGATGGCGATGTGGGAGCAATCAACGCATCGTATTTTTCAAACGCCTGACGGAATTCCTCCCTTATCAATGTACGAACCTTTTGAGCTTTTAAATAATAGGCATCATAATACCCCGCTGAAAGAGCATATGTCCCCAGCATAATGCGCCGCTTTACTTCTGCTCCGAAACCCAGTTGCCGGGTCTTTTGCAGGGATTCCCACATCGTTGGCGCATCCGCAGAGTAGCCATATTTGACGCCATCGTACCGGGCTAAATTAGCCATTGCCTCGGAAGGCGCAAGAATGTAGTATACAGCTAGAGAGTAGGGTATATAGGTTAGCGATACATCCCTGTCCACGGTTGCCCCCAGGGTTTCAAGTTGCCGGATAGCCGCTTCCATGACATTTTTTACCCCGGATTCCATCCCCTGTACAAAGAACTCTTTCGGCACACCCAGCCTTATCCCTTGCAGGTCAGCCTTTAACGCCTTTGTATAATCAGGAGCTGTTTCATGTATAGAAGTAGAATCATGGTTATCATATCCAGCTAAGACGTTCATCACCAACGCACAGTCGGTAACGTCCCGGCACATGGGGCCGATCTGGTCCAGCGACGAAGCAAATGCCACCAACCCAAAGCGGGACACCCTTCCATAGGTCGGTTTCAAGCCTACAATATTGCAAAAGCCTGCGGGCTGGCGAATGCTTCCACCGGTATCCGAGCCTAATGCGTAAAGCGCCTCACCACTGGCTACAACGGCCGCGGAGCCTCCGCTTGAACCGCCGGGCACCCTTTCCAGGTTCCACGGATTGTGGGTGGTATAAAAGGCCGAGTTCTCTGTGGATGATCCCATAGCAAATTCATCCATATTCGTCTTGCCTACCATCACTGCCCCGGTTTCCCAGAGCTTTTCCACAACTGTGGCATTATAGGGAGGAATAAACTTTTCCAGCATACGGGAAGAACACGTAGTGCGAATGCCCCTGGTACACATATTATCTTTTATACCTACAGGGATGCCCAGGAGCGGATTGGCTTCCCCGTTCCGGAGACGTTTATCAGCGCTCCGCGCTTGTTCCAGGGCGAATCCTTCGGTGATAGTCACAAAACCCTTCACCCTATCGTCAACCCGGCGGCTTCTGTCTAAAACAGCTTTAGTCAGCTCTTCCGAAGATATCTCCCGGTTCTTCAGAAGTTCGTGCGCCTCGTGAATAGTCAGATAAAATAGCTCAGTTTTGTTAGTCAAGATTACCTCTTAGATTCGTCTATTTTCCTCTCCCTAATCTATTTATACTAATAAACCCTCTAAATAGGGAGAGAGAATTACAAGTTATTTTCGTTCTTATTGGTGAGTTCTGACAAGTCGGGAAAAGATTTCTGGCAAATCACCCTCATCCCTTCGTTAAACTCAGGGCAGGCTCTATCCTTCTCCCCTCAAGGGCGAAGGGATTTGCGGCACATTTTCATCCATCGTGGTACTCCGATACATCATAACATTGTTCCCTAGAAATCAAGCACGGCTCTCACACGGAAGGACCCCTCTTCTGTTTTAGGGGCATTAGCCAGCACCTCCGACGGTGGAAGAGAGGGGAGGACTTCATCCGGTCTTAACACATTCTTCATTTCTATAGCGTGGCCTGTAGCAGGAACGTTAGTGGTATCTACTTTTTGAAGCACCTGAAAGTTTTCCAAAATATTGGAGAGTTGTTCGCGAAAACGTTCCACCTCTTCACTCGTAACACCTATCCGGGCCAGCAATGCAATATGTATTACCTCTTCTTGAGTTAACGGCATAAATAATACCTCCTTGAAAACCGCCTCATTATATCATTCGATAATACATACTATCAACACTAAAGTTAATTGACAGGTTCGCGTTGAACACATAGAATAACTCTTGTGCCATCATTTATTATTACTTACATCAACGTCCTTACTCAGTTACTAATTTATATTATAATTGCCTGGAGTCTCCTTTCCTGGTTTCCGATTCGATGGAACAATCGGGCGCTGGTTATATTAAATCACATCACCCAACCGCTCCTGTCGCCTCTCCGGAGATTAAAATTGCGGCTTGGAGTCATAGACCTTACTCCATTGGTTGCCGTCCTTATTCTCATAGCTATTCCTTATATTCTATCTCGTATTCTGTCCTGATATCCTCCATGGTTCGCTTAAGATTGCTACTACTTACAGATTGTGGTAAACTCAAAACGATGTGAGCCTCGTTTCAACCAGGTATGGAGGCAGCCAATATCCCGCTTATTTTCAACTTCAGGAGACTTATTTGTTCAAGATTAAAGCTCGAAAGGCTATTATTATACCCCTTCTACCCAGGAGGGATACCGTACTTTTCCCACACATGATTTCCCAATTACTCGTGCGCCGTCCGGCCTCCATACGCGCTCTAGAGGAGGCATGGGGAAATCAGCAGCCCATCGCAATTGTCGCCAGAAAAGATACCAGTATCGATGAAATAACCCTGGATAACCTCTTTCCTATTGGTTGCGAGGGTATCATTGCCAAGCTGTTAAGACTTCCTGACGGCGCTACAACTGCCTGGGTCCAGGGACAGCGCCGCCTCAAGCTGGCTGAGCTTATTCCAAGCGAATCATATTTTATGGTTAAAGCTTACCCTCTTGAGGAGAATACCGAAAAACCCCTCCCCACGGAAGCTTTGATGCGGGCAGTCCTGGCGCTTTTTGAAAAATGTGTTAAGCTGTCTCCGAAACTTTCTGAAGAAGCCTACATTGCTGCTTTGAACATCGACCAGCCGGGATGGTTAGCTGACTTCATCGCCTCAAATGTAGAATTTACTCTACATCAGAGACAGGGAATCCTCGAATCACTGGATCCCCACAAACGTTTAGAACAAATAAGTATATTCCTCGCTAAAGAGTTGGAAGTCCTGGAAATCCAGAGTAAAATAGATACGAAAGTACGGGAGGAAGTTGACAAGGGACAGAAGGAATTCTTCCTCCGTGAGCAGCTAAAGGCTATCCAGAGAGAATTGGGTGAGTCAGACCCGCTGACGCGAGAGATCAACGAGCTGAAAACTAAAATTGTCCAGGCGGGAATGCCGGAAACTGCCCAGAAAAAAGCTCAGGAGGAGGTTGAACGCCTTTCGACAATGCCCCAGGCATCCCCCGAGGTCTCTGTCGTCCGTACTTACCTCGACTGGCTTATCAACCTTCCCTGGAAAAAGACAACCGAAGATAACCTGGATATTAAACAGGCCAAACAGGTTTTAGGAAAGAATCATTACGGACTTCCCAAGGTAAAAGAGCGTATCCTGGAATATATGGCAGTAAGGCAATTAGCAGGTAGTAAACTACGCAGTCCAATCATATGTTTTGTAGGGCCTCCCGGCGTCGGCAAGACAAGCCTGGGCAAATCTATCGCCCAGGCGTTAGGCAGGAAATTTGTACGTCTTAGTCTTGGCGGAATCCGGGATGAAGCTGAAATCCGCGGACACCGCCGCACCTATGTAGGCGCGCTGCCGGGACGGATTATCCAGACCATGCGCACCGCCGGAACCAATAACCCCGTCTTTATGCTTGATGAAATTGACAAAGTAGGCACCGATTTCCGGGGAGACCCGTCGGCAGCGCTCCTGGAAGTGCTCGACCCGGAACAAAACAACTCATTCAGCGACCACTACCTGGATGTGCCCTATAATCTTTCCCAGGTACTTTTTATCACCACAGCTAATATTGTGGAACCGATTATTCCTGCATTGAAAGACCGCATGGAGATAATCGAGCTACCCGGTTATATTGAAGAAGAGAAACTTCACATCGCCAAATTATTTCTGGTACCCAAGCAACTGGAGGAACACGGGCTTTCTTTGTCTCAGTTGAGGTTTTCTGATAGCTCCTTGAGGGTGCTTATCCGGGAGTATACCAGAGAAGCAGGTGTGCGCAATCTGGAAAGAGAAATTGGAGGCATCTGCCGGAAGGTAGCTAAAAAAGTGACCGAAGGTGACAAGGCCCATCATGAAATCACCACGCTATCCCTTGGTAAATACCTGGGGCCGCCAAAGTTTTTCTGGGGTACTGCTGAAGAAAAGAATGAAATTGGTGTGGCAACAGGCGTCGCCCGGACCGAAATGGGTGGTGATATTATCAGCATCGAAGTAACTCTGATGCCAGGGAAAGGCACCTTACTCCTTACCGGACAACTGGGTGAGGTAATGCGCGAATCGGCCCAGGCAGCATTAAGTTTTGTTCGATCCCGGGCTTCAGGTCTGGGGGAATTTCCTTTTGATAAAACCGATATACACATTCATGTGCCTGCAGGCGCTGTCCCCAAAGACGGCCCTTCGGCAGGCGTCACGATTGCTACGGCTCTTTTCTCCGCGCTGACACGCCGCCCTGTGGATAAAGATGTAGCTATGACAGGAGAGATCACCTTACGGGGACGAGTTCTACCTGTAGGAGGGATCAAAGAGAAAGTTTTGGCTGCCCACCGGGCCGGTATAAAGACTTTTATTATGCCCCGAAAAAATGAGAGAGACTTGACTGAGGTCCCCAACCCGGTTAGAAGAGAGTTGACTTTTGTACTGGCCGACAACACTGAGGAGATACTGGCAAAAGCCATCGTAGTTGTTGATGTCCAGTCTCCGATTCCGGCAGGTGTCCGATGAACTGGTTAGATTGGGTACTCATCGGCTTTCTGGCAATATCTGTGATATCCGGACTTAAGGAGGGGCTTGTAAAAACAGTTTTCGGAATCGCTGGAATGATAGTAGGAGTAATACTTGCGAGCCGTTATTATACAATCCTCGCTCCGTACCTTCAATTTGTCCAGCAAGAAAACCTTTCTAAGATACTTGCGTTTATCATTATCACCGCTGTAGTTATAGTCATAGCTGGTATCCTCGGAACAATATTCAGAAAACTAATTTCCATGATAATGTTAGGTTGGCTGGATCGTCTTCTCGGAGCTGTATTAAGTCTAGCATTATGTGTATTATCCTTAGGTATTGGCCTTGCATTACTAACAAAATTCTCTTTCCTGGGTCTCGATCAAATAATAACTCAATCTAAAATAGCCTCCATCCTTCTTAAAAGTTACCCTCTAATTAAAGGTCTTTTACCTTCGGATTTTAGCAACCTGGGGAATTTATTCTAACGTAGAAACCAGGATTGAAGAAGATTGTGTCAGTAACTGAACTTTGAAAATCAGCCAATATAGATACGCAGAATTACACCTCCCCGATGCATCGGGGAGGTGTAGTTTTATTTAGCCATTGTTCTTTTTATTCGGACTTCGTCAACGTTAAAGTCCGCCATGCTTGAAGCTAAAATGTCTTTGGGGTTTTGTCCGGGTTTATCTTCTTGAACTTGGCTAAAAGCTGCTCTTTAGTCTCCTGATGAGCAGGGTCTTTTTGGCAGGCCTCCACCGGACATACCTCTGCACACCGAGAAGACTCGTAATGCCCAAAGCACTCTGTGCAACGGTTAGAGTTAATAAGATAAGTTGGGTCACCCTCAGAAATTGCACTGTTAGGGCATTCCGGTTCGCAGGCGCCGCAATTAATGCAAGCGTCTGAAATTTGATAAGCCATTTCTACTTACCTCCCTTTCGACTAATAGAATCTTCAGGCAAAGAATATCTTTTCTTTAGCGCTGTAGCCACATGTTTAGGTACCAGGTTATTGATGACGCCACCAAGTTGAGCCACTTCCTTTAATAAGCTGGAACTGAGGAACTGATAGTCCACCGCCGTCATCAAGCAAACCACTTCCACGTCGGGGGCCAGGTTTTTATTCATCAGCGCCATCTCAAATTCATGCTCAAAGTCTGAATTTGCTCGCAAACCCCTGACGATCGCTCTGGCATTATGCTTGTGAGCAAACTCTACAATTAACCCGACAAACAGTTCGACTCTAACATTCGGTAAATGGCCTACAGCCTGCTGCATTAATTCCACCCTTTCAGAAGTTGTAAACAATAACTTCTTGGGTGGAGCATCATATACAGCTATAATTAGCTCATCAAATAGAGAGGCAGCCCTTACTGCGATATCCAGGTGGCCATTGGTCACGGGGTCAAAACTTCCCGGATATACAGCCTTTGTCACTATTTAGCCTCCTTGCGATAAACTGAAATCATAGTGTCGCCGTGACGGCGCTCTTTAACAAGTCCAAGCTGGCCGTAAACCTGTCCAAAAGACACCCGTGATGAATGTGGTACTACTAAAATTGTACCGACATCCATCATATCCGATATAGCCAGTTCCGGTATAAATTCATCAGGTTTCGGTAAGGCATAAGGGGGATCCGCAAAAATAATATTATATTTATAATGTAGAAAGGTCAAGGCCCGTTTTACATTTGTACAATAAACATGGCCGTTGTCAGCAAACCCGGCCTTTTCCAAATTCTCCTTAATAATATCACAGCAACGTATATCCTGCTCTACAAAATCAGCCCACTCCGCACCCCGGCTAATTGCTTCAATCCCCAGCGCACCGGTACCTGCATAAATGTCTAAAACCCGCGACCAGTTATCAGTAATTGACTCCAGAATAGAAAAAATAGCGCCCCGTACCAAATCCGTGGTAGGTCGAATATGGGACTTTAACGGGACTTTTAAATGTACACCCTTAGCTATTCCAGCTATAATTCTCATTCTACTCAAAGCCTGCAATCCAGCAGTGCGATAATTGTAGCACGGGCTAGTTGATAGCGCAAGATGATGTAGATTGACAGAATTTTCCCCGTCCACACGGGTTGACTAATGCTTCCAGGTATGTTATATTCAGATTCGCAGTCAAGCGAAATGGGGGTATGCGTAGAATATAGTTAAAGAACTTCCAGTAAACCAAAAAATCAGGGCCAGGGAAGTCCTTGTCATTAACGACAATGGCGACCGGTTGGGCGTAATGCCTACTCATCAGGCTATACAGATGGCGAAAGACCGTGGTCTTGACTTAATAGAAGTAGCGGCACAAGCTACTCCGCCTGTTTGCCGTATTTTAGATTACGGTAAATTTAAGTTCGAGGCAGAAAAAAAGGAGCGCCAGGCTCGAAAGGGTCAGCGTTCCAGTACCCTTCGGGAACTAAGAATCCGCCCGAAAATAAACGAACATGACCTGGAAGCTAAAAGCCGAATGGTTAAGCGGCTTTTAGATGAAGGGGATAAGGTGAGGGTCTCAGTAATATTCAGGGGTCGGGAAATTACCCATACTGAACTGGGTTGGAAGCTGCTTCAGAAGCTATCCCTGTTTATGAAGGATCTAGCCATGGTAGAAAAACTACCTGCAATGGAAGGCAACATGTTAACTGTTATCTTCGCTCCCAATAAAAAACCTGCCGAGATAAAGCCCGTTGTAAAAGATACGCCATCAGAGATGGCTGTAAAAGAGATTGTTAAGGGAAGTTAATGCCAAAGATTAAAACTCATAAAGGAGCCCAAAAGCGCTTCCACATAACCGGAACCGGTAAAATCCTGCGCACCAAGGGTATGAAAAGCCATTTCCGCCGCCGGAAATCTTCCCGTACCAAAGGGCAATTCGACGAGATGATTTCTCTAGATAAAACGGATGTGGGCCGGATCAAACGAGCGTTGCCCTACGGAGTTCCCTGAAATAATAAGGAGGATACCTTGCCTCGAGCTAAAGGTGGAGTAAAAACACGCCGCCGCCATAATAGAGTTCTGGAGATGACGAAGGGCCACCATGGCAAGCGGCATTCCCTGTACCGCCGTGCCCATGAATCAATGATTCATGCCCTGAGCTACTCATATGCGCACCGCCATGAGCGGGCTGGCGACATGAGGAAACTATGGATAGCCCGAATCAATGCTGCCACCAGGGCAGCAGGAATGTCGTATAGCGTGTTTATGAACTGCTTGAAGAAGGCCAGTATAAATATCAATCGCAAAGTGCTGGCAGATATGGCCATCACCGACCCAACCGCTTTCTCACAGCTTGTAGCTACAGCTAAAGAGTCCCGATGAATCGGGACAGTTTCTAGAAAAAAGGCCTATGTCCAGCCTACTAGATGCCCTCCAGAGTAAAGCCCTTGCCGAGTTGGCATCTATCGCCGACCTCAAGAATTTAGAGGATTGGCGTATTCTTTATTTAGGCAAAAAAAGCCAACTCAACCAGGCTCTGCGGAGTTTGTCCTCTTTATCCATTGAAGAACGCCGCCAGATGGGCGCCCAGGCTAATCAGCTAAAAGCGCTTCTGGAATCCAGCCTTGAGGATAAGAAAAAGACCCTACAGCAAGCGCAACTGACCGGGACCAAACAGGAGTATTTTGATATAACTCTACCCGGCCGTCCGTTGACACTGGGCCGGCTCCATCCGGTAACGCAGACCATCCGTGAAATCTGCTCTATTTTCTCAGGTCTCGGTTTCCAGGTTGTCGAGGGGCCGGAGGTCGAATGGGACTACTACAACTTCGAGTCTCTGAATATTCCTCCAGGCCACCCCGCACGCGATATGTGGTCAACTTTCTGGATGGATGTCTCACCTCGTTGGAGTGGGCCTGTATCTCAAGGACATCTGCCAGCTCAAGCATCGCCTATGCTGCTGCGCACCCACACTTCTCCCATGCAGACACGCGTTATGGAGAAGACCAAACCACCCGTGCGAGTGGTGATACCCGGAAAAGTCTATCGCTATGAGGCTACCGATGCCACCCACGAGTCCCAGTTCCACCAGGTAGAAGGGTTGGCTGTAGATGAGGGGATCACCTTAGCTGACCTCAAAGGAACCCTGTATGAGTTCGCCCGGCGGTTCTTCGGCTCCGATAGAAAGGCTCGCTTCCGCTGTGACTACTTTCCCTTTGTAGAGCCAGGCGTGGAGATGGCCATTGATTGCTGGGTATGCAAGGGGGCGGGATGCCGCTTGTGCGGACAATCAGGGTGGATAGAGATTCTGGGCGCTGGGATGGTACATCCCCACGTACTGGAGCGGGTGGGTTACGATTCCAGCAAGTACACTGGCTTTGCCTTCGGGATGGGGGTGGAGCGGATGCCCATGCTCAAGAATGGCATAGACGATATAAGGCATTTTTTCACCAACGATTTAAGGTTTTTAAGGCAGTTTTAATGCCCATCGAAGAAAAATGGACAAACAGGTTAACACACGAAGACCGAGTAGAAGTTAGACTGGTTAAAGACAAAGCAGTAATAATCGATTTTTCTGTTCAGTATGTAGCTCAAATACACGGGAAGTGGTATCCTATTATTAGATTTGATACAGCTCATGGGAAACCCCATTTGGATATAAGTAAACCTGATGGCTCTTTTGAAAAGCGCAATTTCCTACACCCATATTTTGATTATCGGGATGCGTTTAATAAGGCAATAACCGAGGTTAATCAGAGATGGACTGAACTTCGACAAAGTTTCGAAAAGGAGGTGGGGTAGTGGATAGGGAAGAACAGTTTCAGCGCAATAACGAGTTATTCCGCATCTTCATGCAGGAAGTGTTTGATAACCCATCTTTTAGCGTGGTGATCCCGCAGGACGCGGAGATAATCTTTTTGCCTGAGAATGATCCAGAGTTGAAAGAGGCCAATTTGGCTCTAGCTCAGGAAGGTGAAGCTCAGGGCAAGAAGGTGTTGCTAGTCAAAGTGAAGCTCGTGCCAGAGACAAAAACTGTTTATGTGCCTAAACTGGAACTGGTAAAGGCGAAATAATTAGCATATCATTAACCTCTTTTGCAGTGAGGTGGAACGGATGACCGTACTCAAGCATGGCATTGATGATATCAGGCATTTCTTCACCA
>JACVQG010000180.1:0-5025 GCA_015661045.1 Dehalococcoidia bacterium
ATTGCTTCGTCGCTCCGCTCCTCGCACAGACAAAAAACGTCTATTTTCGAGGGATAGAGGCACATTCGAGTTAAAAACCCCTCTTTTGAAAAAGGGGGGGGTAATATAACAGATATGCCTTTTTAGTACATTTCCCAAAACCATTAATTTATAGTACCATACGCTAAAACTCTCGTATTGTCTATTGGGGGGAGGTAAAGCAATGGCCGTCGAAAAAGAAAACATTATCCGGATGTACACCACCATGTTGACTATCCGCCGCTTTGAGGAAAGGGCTTCACTGGAATTGGAGAGCGGTAATATTCCAGGCATAGTCCACTCCTATATCGGGCAGGAGGCGGTAGCTACCGGGGTTTGCGCCAACCTGACAGTTGACGACCGTATTGTTAGCACGCACCGGGGGCACGGCCATTGCATCGCCAAAGGGGCCGACATCAAACGCATGATGGCTGAGCTTTATGGCAGGAAAACGGGTTATTGTAAGGGAAAAGGCGGCTCGATGCATATCGCTGACTTCAGCGTAGGTATGCTGGGAGCTAACGGTATTGTAGGCGCTGGACTCCCCATTGCTGTCGGCGCTGCGATGGCTGCCCAACTGGAAGGGCGCGGCAAAGTTGCCGTATCTTTCTTTGGTGATGGGGCCTGCCAGGAGGGTACGTTTCACGAGGCGCTGAATCTGGCATCGATATGGAAATTGCCGATCGTCTTTGTCTGTGAAAATAATCTGTATGGTGTCAACACGCCAGCCCACTATGCCATTCCCCTGAAGGATATCGCTGAAAGAGCTAAGGCCTATGCAATGCCCGGTATCGTGGTGGACGGGAACGATATTCTGGCTGTATATGAAGCTAGCCGCGATGCAATCGGAAAGGCGAGGGCCGGGGACGGCCCATATTTTCTGGAGTGTAAGACCTACCGCTGGCGCGGCCATGCTGAATCCAGGGCTTTCGCCGACCTCCGTCCATGAGGGTATGGTTACGCAGGAAGAGCTGGCGGCTATTGAACAGCTTGTGCTAGCCCGGATTGCCGAAGCGGTCAAATTCGCCGGGGATAGCCCGTGGCCGGAGCCTCAGGACGCTCTGGAGGATGTGTTTTCAAAATAATATGTGAATGCCCGGCTAATCGGATTGTGTAGAGACACGGCATGCCGTGTCTCTACACCCTTCCCGCACCGGGAAGGGGTTGGGGTTAGGTCGGAATGTTGATAATATCACTTTATTTTGTGTATAACGGAAGCACTGTACATAGAATATTTGTCTGACTGAACCATGATACGGGAGGCAAAATATGAGAGAGATAACCTACTATCAAGCATCCAACGAGGCGTTGCGGGAGGAATTTCTGCGTGACGATAAAGTAGTTCACTTATCCACGGATGTCCCCTCTTCATTGCTAAAGGAGTTTGGCCCTGCCAGGGTGAGAGGAACTCCTATCTCTGAATCGGCTTTTGTGGGGGCGGCCATAGGACTGGCCGGCTCTGGCTTCAGGCCGGTGGTGAATATTCGGATGGCTACCTTTATGTTTGTGGCTATGGACCAGTTTATCAATCAGGCTGCCAAGATTACCTACATGTTTGGCGGGCAGGCCCGTTTCCCGATAGTCTACCGGGTGACGGTGGGCGGCGGGGTGTCCATGGCGGCCCAGCATTCGATAAACCCGTATTCTATGTTTATGAATATCCCAGGTATAAAGCTAATCCTGCCGGCGACTCCCTACGATATGAAGGGCCTGTTGAAGGCAGCTATCAGAGATGGCAATCCGGTGCTCTCCTTCGAGCACAGGGCTTTGGCTATGATTAAGGGTGAAGTGCCGATGGAGGAGTATACGGTACCGTTCGGCCAAGCCGAGGTGCGGAGACAGGGGACAGATGTAACCGTCATAGCTCTATCCAATATGCTGTACGCCGCTCTGGAAGTTGCTAAGGAAATGGAAAAGGCTGGCGTTTCGATGGAGGTCATAGACCTAAGGACCCTTGTCCCCATGGATAAGGAAGCTATCCGGGCTTCGGTGGCTAAAACAGGAAGGCTGGTGGTGGTTGACGAAGCCTGCCAGACCGCCGGGGCAGCCGCCGAGATTATCTCTGTGGTGGTAGAGGACACCCTGACGTTCAAACGTCTGAAAGCTCAGCCTTTGCGCGTGTGCGCTCCTGATGTGCCCATACCTTATAGCCCGCCTATGGAGAAATTTGTTTTACCCGATAAAGAAAAAATTCTGGCAGCGGTGAAGAGGGTAATGGAATAACCGTATTAGATGCATTACCTCTACGCTTACTGGGCCATGGCCCGGCCGCTATTTCTTCTGGGGGCGCTGCCTCTGTATATGCTGGGAATATCCCTTGCCTGGCATGACGGTTACAAGATAAACCTATCCACGCTGCTATCAGGACTTGCCCTGACATGGCTTGTTCAACTGGCGACCCACTATAATAACGAATACCGGGATTTAACGACAGATAGGGCCGTAGAGACGCCTACCCGCATCTCCGGCGGCAGCCGCGTGCTGGTCAATAGACTTGTGCCTGTAAAAGCGGCTCGATTTGCCGGTATTATAGCTTTTGCGATGGCAGTTATCGTGGTTCTGGCACTGGTGTTTGTCCTGGGGTCTGGATATTTGACTCTGCTTTTTGCGGGTGTGGCGCTCCTCATTGGCTGGGGCTATTCGGAGCCGCCCCTGAAACTGGATTCCAGGGGGCTTGGAGAAGCCGTCATTGTACTGTTATCCTGTTTTTTACTGCCAATCACAGCTTACTATATTCAGACTTCAGCCTTTAGCTTAACACTTTTGCGGGTAAGTATTCCTCTCGCGTTAATCACATTCGCCGTTACACTCGCCACTGAAGTACCGGATGTTGCTGCTGACTGGGCCACGGGCAAGATAACACTGGCTGTGAGGATGTAAAAAAAGAACTCAGTTAAGCTACATGTAGCGTTCTTTATTGCCGGTTGTTTGTCACTGGTTGTAGGTTTGATGTTGTTATGGCCGTTGGGGGGACTGGTTTCCGCGATGGTTATCGGGCCTGCTGTTATAGTCAGCCTTGCCGTTGCAAAAGACTTAAATAGGGGGGATATAAAGGCTATGGAACGAACGGGTTTGCTTTATAGCTTTGTGCTGGGCTTCGGCGCTGTAGCGCTTAATGTTGCGTTAATCGTCGGCTCACAATGGTTTATATAAGCGTAAGGAGGAAAACTTGAGTTGGTGGATGTGCGATACATGTTCATATGTCTTTGAGGCTGAGGAACCGCCTGAATCGTGCCCTCAATGTCAGTCAAAATGTGTTTACAGTGATGTGACCTGCTATGTTCCTGAGTGTGGAGGCCCCGATAACATAGATGTTAAACTGGTCGCTTTGAAAGTGAAAGAACAAAAGAGACCACTAAAGTAACGTTCGTTGACAGGTGTTCCTTTGTCATCCTGGAACGTAGTGAAGGATCTCAGGGCGGGGTAGTAAGTCATAAACAATTTTTATAGCTGGGACAATAAAGGATCGAGTCAGGAGTAATATCTATCTGACAATGATTTCATTTCAGTTTTGCGAACTCGCGGTTTATTACATCGGAGCGTCGTTCCTGTTTCCAGTGATTGATTTCTTCGTAATGGTGCAAACTCTCGAAATTTAACGTTGCGCTGATTATCTGCTCCTTATCGCTGGCCTCTACCAGCACAGGAGCGAACCTGGGATAGATCGGCCCGGCTATGGTGCTGCAACCAAAATAGGATAGTGTCCTCTCTTTTCCTGTCAGGTTGGCGCTGGCCACATAAACGAAATTCTCGGTAGCGCGGGCTGTTGTAATTGTTCTCATAACCTGTTCTTTCCCGAATCCGGCGCCACTGGCGGTAGTGTTGATAATCAGCCGGGCCCCCTTGAGAGCCAGAATCCGCGACAATTCCGGATGACGCCAGAAATCGTAGCAGATTAGAATTCCAATTGGTCCGTATCGTGTCTCAAAAACAGGAAGCTCATTTCCCGGAGTGTAACAAGAAACTTCATTTGCTACCGGCGGTGAGCCCAGGTGCAGCTTCTGGTATACCCCGACGATTCCTTCTGGACCGATAAGCGCCGTAGAGATATGGCATTTCCCAGGGCGATTACTATCCTTCTCCGGCATACTGAGAGCCACGTAGATTGAGTATTTTTTTGTCAGCCTGGCGATAGCATTGGTGGAGGGGCCGGGAATATCTTCGGCAGCCTCCCAGTGCATAGAGCAAGACCTTTTGCTATTTCCCCCGTCCTCGCTGCACTCATAGCCACTCAGTCCCATCTCGGGGAAAGCAATAATATTGCTGCCAACTGCAACCGCCTCTTCAATGTGGGCTTTCATTTTGGCCAGATTGGCAGCCTTATCCCCCCAGGTGGTATGGAAATTGACGCAGGTGACTGTTACCGTTTTTTCATATTTTCGATAGCGTTCCGGGATCATTATCTGGCCTCTTTCTAAACCTCGATTTTGTACGTCTGTTATAGTTTACCTGTTCCAGCCACAGAGAGCACAGCTTCAATAATCTTGGTATAACCGGTGCAGCGGCAAAGATTTCCCTCCAGAGCAGTCCTTACCTCCGCTTCAGTCGGGTTGGGGTTTTCATCGAGTAGGGCTTTGGCATTCAGTATCACCCCCGGGGTGCAATAGCCACACTGGATAGCGCCGTGTTTCATGAATGCCTCTTGCAATGGGTGCAGTTTGTTGCCTGCTGCCAGGCCCTCGATAGTAGTTATACTTTTGCCACCGATGTCCCCTGCCAGAATAAGACACGAGTTTACCGCTTTTCCATCCATCAGGACAGTGCAGGCCCCGCAGTTACCATGTCCGCAACCGCGCTTGGCGCCCATAAGCCCGATCTGGTCGCGAAGAACATCCAGAAGACTACGATGGGGGTCAACAATTAACTCATAAGCCTGGCCATTTATGATAAGATCAACTTTCAGTTTCAAGTCTTTTACGCCCTCATCAACCTAGCCGTAGCATTATTATCGATAATCTAAGAATTAGCCGTATGTTATTAAAAATGGCTATAAATGTCAATATTAAA
>JACVQG010000180.1:5033-5548 GCA_015661045.1 Dehalococcoidia bacterium
GGTTTAAACCTGGGGTATATGGACTCCGTTCTAACAGCGCCATTAATACCAATTTATCTATGCAACTAAGCACTACCTTAGTTTTTATTTCACTTTGTTTTACACCGTAATTCTAAATCAGCAATTCTTCCAGAAACGTTTTTAAATCTGATATCCAGGAGTTCCCATGCAGGAAACCCGGAATATAGTGGACAACGAATATTTTCGGGATGCTCCTTGCATCCCGCATCATGATAGGATAGAATGCTGGCAAGGTTTGTTAGAAAGGATGTTTTTTGAATATGCAAAGTTATGATACCAAGCAAATTCGTAATGTCATTCTTCTTTCTCACTCTGGAGCTGGCAAAACTTCGTTGTCCGAGGCAGCGCTTTTTTCCACAGGCGCTATCTCCCGCCTTGGTAGAGTGGATGAGGGAACCACTACATCGGACTTTGACCCCGATGAAATAAAACGCAAAATAAGTATCAGCCTCAGCCTCCTTCCCTGCCCGGTCAAAGATGCAAAAATCAATTTC
>JACVQG010000181.1 GCA_015661045.1 Dehalococcoidia bacterium
ATCTAGTAGGTATTGCGCATGTCATTACCCCTCATTTTTATATTAGCTTTCTCACCAGGCCTTTTTTGGCTGTGGTTAATTTATACTCGAGACAAGTATAGACCTGAACCCCGGGCGCTGGTTATTAGAACTTTCCTCCTGGGAATAGCTGTATCTCTTCCAGTAGTTGGTATTGAATATCTGTTGAGCTATTTATACCCCGGCTTAAGCGATTTAAGCCGCCTTGAGGATATAACAGATATTAACACTGTCGTATATGTTTCTTTTGTTGTAGCAGGTTTAACGGAAGAGGTCGCAAAATATTGGGTCGTCAGATATACAATTTATAACTCTCCGTATTTTGATGAACCTATTGATGGTATAATTTACGGTTCTGCCGCAGCGCTCGGTTTTGCTTCTATTGAGAATGTGGGATATGCACTCGTATTAGGTTGGCAGTTTATCCTTGCAAGAGGGATATTTTCATGTTTAGGACACGTATTCTTCTCGGGTGTCTGGGGCTACTCTCTCGGGTGGCAAAAGCTTAAAGGTAGTGGAAGTTATTGGGTAGTTTGGCTTGCATTGCTTGGTTCTATAGTGCTTCACGGGGCGTTCGACTTTTTCTTGCTGGCTAATAGGGGTCTCGAAGTATTCACGATATTATTATTTTTTATCTCTGGAGGGTTTTTCCTGTTCCTTGTAAGACTGGCCATAAAGAAATCGCCTTACAGAGATAAAGTTGGTACACCGTTAGTAGGTTGTCTCAGTTGTGGATATAAGAATGTATTTTATGCGAACTTTTGTACCCGGTGTGGAACTATTTTGCAGACGGTTCAAAAAGACACTTCAATTTTCTGTAGTGTCTGTGATGCTCAGGTACAGCATTCATTTGATTTTTGTACTTCATGTGGAAGCCGATTAGACAGGAAATCATTGAAAAAGCCACTATAGTAGTGTACCTCTAATGGTCATACGGTTCGTTTCGGTCATCAATCCACTCAAATAGTTCAAAATGAGTATCTGCCGGCCACTTTATATTTACAGAACGGCTGAAGATGGTTCAGATTACTAATACAAACGCATTAATATTTATACTATGGCGCACAGGCAGGGACGCCGATGCCACCGTGAGAAAGCAACATTTATTTAACTCGTTCGTTTTAGTAAAAAGTCCCATTATCACTGATGGATTTTCTTCCAGCAAGCGATAATGGGACTGCTGTTATCACCAGGGGTTAAAAGCCCTACTTCTTCCCTTTGGCCTTCTTTTTGACAGCTTCCAGCATTTTTGGCGGGCTTATGGGCAGTTCGTTGAACCTGTTGCCGGAAGCAGCGCAGACAGCGTTGACGATAGCTGCCAGGGAGGTCGCCGTGCTGTGCTCACCGCCACCCTTAGCGCCGAATGGCCCATGGGGAGACGGGCAAAGCATGTGGAATACCTTCTGTGGCGGGGCATCCATAACCGTAGGCATCTTATACTCCAGGAAGTTGGTGGTGAGAGGAATCCCCTTTTTGTCCCACAACATCTCTTCGGATAATGTCTGGCCCATTTCGCAGATAGTCCCACCCTCCAGTTGCCCGTCCAGCATCATCGTGTTTACCGGCTGACCGTGCTCATCAACCGTGACCGATTGCACCAGCTTCGTTTTGCCGGTCTCTGGATCAATCTCGGCTTCCACCGCCTGGGCGATAGCTGCGTAGGCGAAGGGATGGGTGCCCAGCCCCGTGCCCTCGAAATCGGGAAAATCTATGCGAGGCGCCGACCATGAACCTCGTCCATATACCGGCTGCCCAATGTCATAGTAGGCTTTACGCACCACATCCTGAAGGCTGAAACCCTTACTGGGGTTCTTGTTATCGAAGACCCTGCGGTTCTTGAACTCCACCTGCTCCACCGGGACCTTCAGCATCCCTGCCGCTACCACTGCCAATTGGCGGCGGGCATCCTCAGCCGCAGCGTGGACAGCGCCTCCGGCGTAGACAGTGCCCCGGGATGCATACATGCCAGCTTCGAGGAGGGTATATTCCGTATCCTCTACGGCAACAGTTATATCTTCCATAGGGATGCCCAGCACCTCGCCTGCTATCTGGGCGCACACTGTATCGATACCCTGCCCTATCTCTGTGCCGCCGTGTACTATGGTAACTGTGGCGTCCTCGGTGACCTTGACCACAGCAGCCGAGCTGGTGTAACCCGAGAATCGGGAAGAACCTTCGGCGTGCATCATAGCCCCGAAGCCGATGCCACGCCATGGCTGCTTGGCTTTCTTGAACTGCTCCCAGCCTATCTCTTTACCCACCTTTTCCAGCGCCCCTAAGAAGTTGAAATCATAAATATGCGAGCCGTTGCAGGTGACGTCCCCGTTGCGGTAGGCGTTCTTCAGCCGGAAATCGAGCTGGTCGAAGCCCGCTTCATCGGCCAACTGGCTCATGATAGATTCAGCGGCATAACGGCCGATGACCTGGGCCTGGCCGCGAACCGCGCCGCAGATGGGCTTGTTAGTGTACAGCCTGTGGCCTTCGTACCGGATATTTTGCATGCGGTAGGGCATAGTCAGACAGCGGCCCACGATATCAATGTTCAGGGCGCCTACGGCGGCATAGCCGCCTCCCTCCGAATGCGCCTTGCAATCGCAGGCTGTCAGGGTGCCATCTTTCTTCGCCCCCATCTTTATCCAAATTCTTTTGGAGTGGCGCATCCTCTGGGCGGCGAGAACCTCCTGCTGGCTGAGCACAATTTTCACGGGCCGGCCGGTTTTCTGCGCCAGCTTCACAGCGGCAAAGTCCAGATCGTAGGGGTCCTGCTTCCCGGAGAAACCACCGCCGATGTAGTAGCTTATCATCCTGACCTTGCTCAGGGGGAGGCCCATAGCCCGGCAAAAATGCCGCCACGTAATGTAAGGGCTTTGCTTGGATGCCTGGAAAAGAACCTTGCCTTCGGCATCAACACTGGCCAGAATGGCGTGGGGCTCGATGAAACCCGGAATTACCCGCTGACTGCGGAAGGTGTTTTCAACTACATAGTCCGATTCTTTGAATGCCTTGTCCACGTCTCCGTAGTGATAGCGGTTGGAGGCCGTAACATTGCCCTTGGCATGGTCGTGGACCAGTGGCGCTCCCTCGGCCAGGGCTTCCTCGATGGAGAAAACGGCGGGCAATGGCTCATACTCCACCTTAATCAAGTCGAGGGCTTCCTCGGCGGTATCCTCATCTTCAGCGGCTACGGCAGCGACTCCTTCGCCGAAGTAGCGGACCTTGTCTATGGGCATGGGTAGCTGGTCTCGAGTAGAGGGTAAGAAACCGAATTTAATACCCGGAAAGTCCTTGCCTGTACAAAAGGCGCGTACGCCCGGAAGTTTTGCCGCCTTACTCGTATCTATGCTGAGTATTTTGGCATGGGCATGCGGGCTGCGTAGCACCTTACCATGAAGCATTCCCGGCGCTATGAGGTCTGCGGCATATGTGGCCTGACCCGTAACCTTTACATTCCCATCCAGTCTGGGTATAGGCTTGCCAATTAGAGTGTATTCCGGCATTTATCTTTCACCTCTTCAATAATCTTTCAATTACGGTGGTAATATATGGTGTCTTGGTGGAGAGTTTATCAGAAAAGTAGGGCTGAAGCAAGGGGTTAGCGTTGGTCAACTATTGAAAGCATCTTTAAGATAGCAATCAAAATATAACTCTTGAGAAGGGGCACGGCTTCAAATTCGCAAATAAGCAACAGCAGTAGGATAAGTGACTAAATAAGAGACATCCGGTCAGGTTATTTAGTCACATTTCGTCATATGGTTAAATTGCGCTCTTCCCGCCTGGCGTCTGTAGGTTTTAGACTCAGATAGGCTAATTTCTTCTACGAGGCAGGCTTCCGCAGGATCACGAACGTGGCCTCAGCCTCCTGTACCAATTCGCGCCTCTGGTTTAGTGTCTCTAGCTTGAACACAACGAGGCCCCGGGAAGGGTCTTTCGTCTCCCTCTTGCTGGCTACCCTTACCTTGGCGTAAATCGTATCGCCAGGCTTAATGGCACCCCGTATGCTCCAGTTCAGGCCCAGGAAGCCGACAGTGTTCCTTTGTGTGGACAGCAACAATCTGGTCCGATATTTGAGACCCGAGGTTATGGCCAGCCCCAATAGGCCGTGGGCAATCCTGGTCTTGAAAGGTCCCTTGCTGGCGAAGTCCTCGTTGGTGTGGATCTCGTTGTAGTCGCCACTGAGGGCCGCGAAGC
>JACVQG010000182.1 GCA_015661045.1 Dehalococcoidia bacterium
TTTATACAAAGGTGGTGATAAAAGTTTCCTCGGACTTCCGGTATCGGATGAAATGAATTGCGCTAACGGACAGGGACGGGAAAGCCGTTTTCAGGGAGGCACTATCTTCTGGTCGTCGGCTACAGGGGCTTTTGAGGTACATGGCGCCATTCTTGCAAAGTATCTGGCGCTCGGTGGACCCGGTGGTTTTTTGGGTTTTCCCATCTCGGACGAGACAGATGTAGTCAATAGCAGTGGACAAGCCAGTGGAGGTAAATTATCGAGGTTTCAGGGCGGCACTATCTACTGGAGCCCTGCTTCAGGCGCATTTGAAGTCCACGGGGATATCCGGGCGACCTATGAAAAGCTTGGCGGCCCTTTAAGTTCGGGATTGGGTTATCCTGTAGGAGATGAAACCGGCGTTGGCGGGAGCGACATCCGTTTTAACGATTTTCAGAAAGGCATCATGGTCTGGAAACCGGGGATAGGGTCGCAAATGTTTACTCAGTTGGAGTTACGTCTGGGTAAAGTAGAATCCGGCTCTATAGATGATGGCATAGATTGGTTTAAAGCCGACAGAACAGCCGAGGTGATTACCTATACCACCGTACAGGCTAACGGAAGCACTCTTGACAATGGAACCCGTCGTCCGGGTGACCATGCCGGCAGCGATTATGATATCAATACGCGGTATACTATCTCGCCTATCAGGAGTACCACCGGCATTTACTTGAAAATCCGGGTTGATGACTGGGATATGGTGACTGCGAACGATTACCTGGCCACCTATGAAAAAACATTTGATATCCGGTCTTTCTGGGGACAACTCGGTGGCGACCCTCCGGGTGTTTATGCAAACCAAAATTCCACGAGCAAGGGTGGTGATGCCCCTGGTATGTCAACTATCAGATTCAGCTTTTCCATCCAGAAACCACCTTACGTGGACCCAAACAAACAATTCAGGGAGCAATGCTGGTGGCGGTTTGACAATTTTAGCACTCCCACCCTTTCGCGTCAGATGTTTGCTGATGTGTTTTCCGATGTAGAGAATGTGGAAAACTGGTGGGATGAAGCGATGAGTCCCTTCGATTCTATATATTATGAGTCTGCCTATAAGGGAATCGCATCAGGTGGAAACTGCTTTGGTATCAGCACGGAAGCCGTATTTGCCATGGTAAATCAGTCACTTCTAGTTGAGCCTATATACAATTACAAAGCTAATCCTTCGGACACTTCAGACGCCACGGAGGCTAATCTGGCTGCAGGCCTGAAACGCCTGTTTAACGAAAAACATGGCTATCAGGTAGGCGCTCAGGTGATAGATTGTATCCTGGGGCAAATCCTTGACCTGGATGTAATCCAGCCCCTTGACGTATATTCCAGGGTTAAATATTACCTTGCGACCGGTGATTACCCGGTGTTATGTATGAATGATCTTTCACGGGGAAGCGGCCACTGCGTTATGCCCTATAAATGCGTTGATGGGGCCGGCGCTGCCCCGCACCGGATTTATGTCGGTGACCCGAACAAGCCCTGGCGCGGCGGAGCTCTTGATGATACCTACGTTGAAATCAATAAAAACAATACTTTCAAGACAGTTAATTGCCCCGCTTCGTATGCTTCCGGGACAATGGTTGCAGGTCTACTGCCGTCAACATTCATGGAAGTTATCCCTTACCATGTTCTCAGGCAACAGCCGAGGACTCCGTTCTGGGAAATTATGGCAGCCCTGGCTTTTCTTTTAGGAGGACTGATTGTTCTGGCAGGTGACGCAGAAGTTGACGATCTTACCAGCAGTAATGGGAAATCCTTCTTTAAAACCATAGGTTCAAATCGCTATATCGCACCTAACGCTATTCCAGGATTGGGTAGGCTTCCTTTATTCGACGTAAGCGGCAAAGCCCCGGAGATATATGCCCAAAAAGGACGTTTCCCGGATGGCCTGGAAATGAAGCTGAAAGGTACCAAAAAAGGAGTTGCTACCAGCTATATACGTTCAGCCACAAATGCGATACGTCTCAATATCCCGGTTAGCGCTAACGTTAAAGATACGGTCACCCTGGTTGGATTACAAGGCAGCCGCCCTGAACTAAAAATTGTTAGCGGAGACAAACCTAAAGTTGTAAATATTGAATACTCGATAATCAAGGATAAAACCGAAAGACCAAAGCGCACTTACAAACTTAGTCTGGGCGCAGTCCCCGGCGATGCGGCCATTTTCCGAGCGGCAAGAACCGGTAGCGGAGTGGAGATTAAGATGCCAGGTGCAGTACAACCGCTTGCCATGACTATGAAAACGCTGGAAGCGGGACGGATCGTCACCAGTGAATTTTCGTACCAGCCCAAAGTTCCGGGAGAAACCGTAAGGATCCGTCCACGGGATTCACAGGGCAGTGCGGCTCCTTTAATCCTTGAGAAGCTAAATAAAATAGATGGGTTAGTGGTTGAACGGATGCAAATAAACCCGAAAATTGTTTAGAGTAATCTAAACATAAAACGGTAAAGCTGAGCACACGTCCGGTACTAAGCCGGACGTGTGTTTTTAGGGGGTTGATTATTAACCACAGGCTTTGACAGCCATCCCTTTCAGGTTTAGAGTTAGGGATAAAATACTCACCTGGAGGGCCTTTAAGAAATGGGAAAGTTTATTCAGGTGCTCACCTCGGCAGGAACGAAAGAGGACGCTCAGAAGATTGCCCAATCCGTAGTGGAGAAGAGACTGGCGGGGTGTGCCCAGGTTGTTGGCCCAATAACCAGCACTTATCGGTGGGATGGCAAGCTCGAAACCGCCGAGGAATGGCTATGTATTATTAAAAGCAGGAATGACCTTTACAAAGAACTGGAAAAAGCAATTCAGCAAATTCATCCTTACAAGGTTCCGGAGATACTGGCTGTGCCTGTGGTAGAGGGTAGTCAAAGCTACCTGGAGTGGTTGGATGGGGAGCTCAGGAAAAGCGGAGATTAGATGCCCCAAAAATTCCAGAGCTACGCCCTAGACTTCAGAAAGGGATGATAGCCATGTTGACAACAGTCTTTACCACCCTAATAACCGGTCTACTGATCTTTGTATTCAGCCAGGTTTTCGTGGTACTTTTCTTGGAGCGAATTAGAATGCAAGCGCGAGCTATCGAGGAAATCGCCCAAGCGCTCGTGGTTTACGCGCGAGAATATTCTTCACCTTTACAGAGAGATGGGTCACTGAACAATAGCGGTCTCAGGTATCGCGAAGCTGAAACGGAGTTTCGCCGATTAGCGGCACTCCTGGGAGCAACTGCACAAACTCTACGGGCATATAGTGCTTGGCAAAGCATGCGGCTCGTATTGCCGCAAGACGACATTCTTGAGGCATCTAAAGAACTCATTGGTCTTGCGAACTCCTGCCCTCCAGGCCCCGATAAAGAGGACCGCCTAAATGTGATAAACATGGAGAATAGGATTAAGCAGCTACTTCGCATAGCTTAGAGACCCACTACTCGTGAGAGGCAGCAAAATGACAGAATACCAGAAAAGACCTTTATAGAGAATTAGAGAACGCCATACAACAAATTCACCCTTACAAGGTTCCGGAGATACTGGCTGTGCCTGTGGTAGAAGGCAGCCAGAGCTATTTGGAATGGTTGGATGGAGTGCTGAGAAGGAAACAGCAGGCGCAGGTTAAGACCTAACCCCTATCCCCTTCCCGTGTCGGGAAGGGATTTAGGGTTAGGTCAGTTACTTCCGTATCAAATTTGGTACATCCTCCGGAAGGCCATAATCCGACGCCATGTTTGAGAAAGCTATATCGCCCCTTTTGGCACGCTTCTCATTGTAGGCTTGAAATGGAGATACGTACTCAATGGCTTTGGTCTCGCAATACTTCACGCACTGCGGGTCGCCCTTGCATAAGTCGCATTTGACTACTTTATCGGGCAGGGTAATTATAGCGCCGAAGGGGCAGGCAGCGGCGCACTGCTCGCAGCCGATGCACAGGTCATAATCTATATTGGTTACTCCGGTAACCGTGTCGCGCTTTATAGCATCTACAGGACATGGAGGCACGCAGGGTGGATTCTTGCACTGATAGCACAGCACAGGGGTGAAAAGACCGAAGCTATGCTGTTTCATCACATGTATCCGGGAATGCGTAGGGTTATTTACCTTTTCATTATAGAGAGCGCAGGTGGACTCACACAGGCGGCAGCCCGTGCATAATTTTGGCTTTATAACAATCTTTGGGGT
>JACVQG010000183.1 GCA_015661045.1 Dehalococcoidia bacterium
GGCTCTTCTGTTTATTATTACACAGTAAAGGAAATAATAAATCCTACTGCCTCTCTGGGTAGCCAGGATGTCAGGGTCAACGGTATCGTAGCCCCTTCTCCTATAGAATGGGATGCCAGCGCCAGAACCACCAAATTCACCATTAAAGACAAGGATGGCGAAGACAATCTTGTGGTGGTATATCGCGGTACCGTACCCGATGCCTTCAAAGTGGATACGGAAGTTGTAGTAAGAGGGAAATTAACCCCCCAGGGTGTTTTCGAAGGCAACGAACTTCAGGCAAAATGCGCCTCTAAATATACCCCGAAGCTCTAGCGTTTTTGAAAGGGAATTAATGCCAAACTTAGGAAGCTTCTCTATTATTCTGGCCTTAGTGATTTCATTGTATGCAGCATTGATGGCATTTGTGGGTGGCCGAAGGGGTTCCCTGGAGTTGGTTGCCAGCGCCCGCAATGCTATATTTTCGGTTTTAGGATTACTCAGTTTAGCCTCTTTCGCTCTGGCTTACGCATTCATAACGCGTGACTTCAGTGTAGAATATGTGGCTCTCTACAGTAGTCGGGACATGTCGCTAACCTATACACTGGCTGCATTCTGGGCCGGCAGTGAAGGTTCCCTGCTCTTCTGGGCTTTTACGTTGGCTATTTTCGCCGGCATCCTGGCCTTTCACAACCGCAGACTGGAAAACCCATTGATACCCTATGTTTTTGCGGTGGTTATGGCCACAGAGGCATTTTTCCTTTTGCTAATGTCCTTTATTACCAACCCTTTCGTAACAATACCTTTTCCTCCTTCAAATGGCCGCGGTTTAAACCCTCTGCTGGAAAACATGGGCATGATAATCCATCCTCCTACTCTACTTCTCGGTTATATGGCTTTCACTATTCCATTCGCTTTTGCTATTGCTGCTCTGGCTACCAGAAGGTTGAATAGCGACTGGCTCATCAGTATCAGGCGGTGGACACTGGTCGGCTGGCTATTCCTAGCGGTTGGAAATATATTCGGGATGCAGTGGGCGTATGTGGAGCTCGGTTGGGGTGGATTCTGGGGGTGGGATCCTGTGGAGAATGCCAGCTTTATGCCCTGGCTGACGGCTACAGCCTTTTTACATTCCGTTATGATCCAGAAACGTAGAGGCATGTTGAAGATATGGAACCTCGTGCTGATTATTATCACCTTCAATCTTGCTATTTTCGGCACATTCTTGACCCGCAGCGGAGTTCTTTCGTCGGTGCATTCCTTCGGCCAATCAGCATTAGGCCCATTCTTTATTGCCTTCCTGGCCCTTGGTTTGCTGGGTTCCCTGGGGTTAGTTTATTCCCGCAGAAACGACCTTAAAAGCGAAGATGAACTGGACTCTCTTATATCCCGTGAGAGCTCCTTTTTATTTAATAACCTTATCCTGGTAGGAGCGACTTTTGCTACCTTCCTGGGAGTTATCTTTCCACTTCTTTCAGAAGCAGTACGAGGCGTCAAGGTCACCGTCGGGCCTCCATTTTATAACCAGGTCAACGGCCCAATCTTCCTGCTTCTCCTGTTACTCATGGGAATCTGCCCCCTGATAGGCTGGAAACGGGCTTCGACCAGCAACCTGTTGCGTAACTTCCTCTATCCGTTTATATTCGGCGTAGTCCTGGCAATAATCATGTTTGTCATGGGAAAGCGACAACCCTATGCCATGGTTGCTATCTCCACAGCCGGTTTTGTGTTGTTTACCATATTCTTAGAGTGGATCCGGGGGACAGTCGCGCGCCACCGCACCCGGCAGGAGAACTACTTCCAGGCATTCATAAATCTGGTTTTAAGCAACCGCCCGAGGTACGGTGGTTACATAGTCCATCTCGGAATCATCATCCTGGCCTTCAGTATTGCAGGCACAATGGCTTATAGCACGTCTAAAGAGGTCAGTATCAAACCGGGTGAGGCAATGAATATCGGCAAATATACCCTGCGCTATGAAGGCATGTCCCAATACCAGACAGAGAGAAAACAGGTTGTAGTCGCCAACCTCACAGTGTATAACGGGACGGAGCGGATCGGAGTAATGGCGCCGGAGAGGTTTACCCCGGTCTATTATGATCAGGCAATAACCGAGGTCGCTATCCGAAGCAATATGGAAGAGGACCTCTATGTCATCCTTATGGGTTGGGATAAGATTGGCGGCGTAACGGCTTTTAAGGTCATCATCAATCCACTAATGATGTGGATGTGGGTTGGTAGTGTAGTGCTGGTCGGCGGTGGAATCTTCGCTCTATGGCCGGAGCGAAAGAGGAAACAGGTTAGGCATAACACTTATGGAGAAAAATTGTGATATACGTAGCGGCCATATTTATTATAGCCATCGTGGGTTTCGTTGTAGCCTATCCTTTATGGAAGAAAAGCCCAACCTCAAAGGTGGCTGGATCAGCCCCAAATGAGGAACTGCTAGCCCAAAAAGAGGCCACATATGCTGCCTTAAAGGAACTGGAATTTGACTATGCCCTGGGAAACTTGACCCCTCAGGACCACGCCGAACTGGAGATAAAATATAAAGATAAAGCCGTCTCCATTCTGAAGCAGCTTGATGCCCGTGAATCCAAACGCGCTAAACCCCACTCAGCGGTGGACGAGATAGAAGCTGAGGTACTCCGGTTACGCAACTCTGCGAGGAAGTCCCAACCGGACAGAAAAGCGATTGAAGACGAGATTCTTAAGCTGCGACAAAAGCGGCCGGCTGTACCGGCGAAAGCTAAAGAAACCTGCCCTAAGTGCCATTCTGAGATTACACAGGGAGCAAAATTCTGTCCTTATTGTGGCTCCTCACTGGAACCGATGGTCTGCCCCAAATGTTCGGCAAACTATCGTCAGGGAGAGAAATTCTGCGCTCAGTGCGGTACCGCTCTCCCGGAGGTCAAGATAAAGTGACGCTACGGAAGTTATCTGTTACCCTTCTCTCGATATTGACCATCATGGCGCTGTTCCCCCAGAAATCCTCTGCTCAAGCTCAAACGACCGGAGACGGCACAATTCAGGTACAACTGGTAAACAAAACTCCCGGTGGCAAGGGTGTTAATGATGTCTCTCTGGAATTAAAAACATTCGCCGATGGCGCTGAAAAGGGGAACGCCAAAAGTAACGCTGATGCCCGGGGCAAAGCCACATTCACAGGATTGAACACCGATCCCGCCTATATTTATCAGGTCAATCTCAACTACCAGGAAGCGGACTATACCAGCGAAATATCTTTTAAAAAAGATGAAAAAAACCTAAACTTAGATGTTTTAGTTTGGGACGCCACCGACGATGATAAATTCATCAAAATAGGGGCAGCCCATATCGTTGTTCAATTTGAAGGCGATGCTCTGAAAATAACCGAATATTACCGCGTTGATAACCTGGGTGACAAAACCTACATTGGTTCGAAGAACGTTGCCAGCCTGGGAAAGAAAGAGACCCTGCGCTTTTACCTACCCAAAGGCGCTCAGATGCAGGAGTTCGCTATGGGCTTACTGGATTGGCGGGTTGCCCTGGAAAATGAAGCCCTTGTTGATACCATGGGTGTAGAGCCGGGCAGTAAAGAAATTGCCTTTACATATACATCTAAATTCTCACCTTCAAATCACATTATCCCGATAGTAACTAACCGTGCCACCGACGATTTAACACTGGTTATAGAGGAAAAAGGCTTCAAGGTATCCAGCCAGCAGCTTTCCCCTCCACAACTCGCTAAAATGGGAAATATCTCCTTTATCGTCATGAATAAAAAGGATGTTAAAAAGGGTGAGACTATACAGGCGACACTCTCCGGTCTACCCGGTGCAAATCCTGTTAACAACTTGCGATGGATAGGAATAGGGCTTCTTGTCGTGGCTCTGGCGTTTGGAGTAACCTATCCCCTGATACGGAGAAAAACTGCCACTGTAAAGGTTAACGCCCCTGAAGACCGCGACCAGCTCTTGCAGGATGTGGCTCAGTTAGATGACGCCTTTGAGTCCGGCCAGATGAGTAAAGAGGAATATCTGCGGCTACGCTCCGAAAAAATGGCCCGCCTTATGGATTTGAGCCAACAGAAGTAGTAGAATTGAGTTGTGTCTGAAGATGCCTCCCCGATCTGGGCGATCGAACTGTCCGGTCTTGTCAAAAGCTTCGGCTCTCAGCCTGTTTTACGGGGATTAGAGCTAAAGGTAAAGCAAGGCGATTTCCTTACT
>JACVQG010000184.1 GCA_015661045.1 Dehalococcoidia bacterium
CTGGCATAACAATATATTTTGCCATCGGTCATAATTACTGCCTGGGTGCTGACCGAACCAATGTCTATACCTAAGGTGATGGACTTGGCTTTCCGCCAGTCAATATCCTTATCCAGGAAATAACCTTCAGTCCATCGCCAGTATTCTTTCTTTTCCTCTACCATCTTTTATCCTCACTTTTCTCTTAAATTTAGCTAGCCGCTATAATAGCTGCTCCAAGGGCGCCCACAATCTGAGGGTCCTTGGGAATCAGGATATTCATTCCCAGATGGTGCGCCAACCTTTCCACTACCCCAGGATTCAAGGCCACGCCGCCAATCAGAGCTATGTCTTTCTCAATTCCTACCCGGCGAACCATTGAAGTTGTCCGGGTTGCTATAGCCTCATGTATAGCCCGGGCGATGTCCGGTTTTGGAATTTTGGCATGTACCAGGGAAACCACCTCGGACTCAGCAAATACAACGCATGTTACGTTCATGGGGATTATTTTATCTGACTTAAGGGATAGAGTCCCCATCTCTTCAACTGTTGTCTCCAGCGCACGAGCCATGGACGCCACGAAGGATCCCACACCGGCTGCACACTTCTCGTTCTTTGCAAAGTCAATCACTTTACCTTCGGCATTTACTTTGACGCCGCGGCTCTCTTCAGCCCCTATGTCTATTACTGTTCTGGCTGAGGGGAACAAATTGCTTGCCCCCTTTGCGCCGGCGGCAATTTCGGTGACCATATCGTTGGCCCAGGTTACTTCCTTCCGTCCGATTCCAGTAGCGGTGATTTTCTTTATATCAGCCTTGGATATCTTTGCCTCTTTCAGGGCATTAGCCAAAGCCTCTTCGGCTGACTTCTGCCTGTCCAGCCCGGCTCTCACTAAGCCGTGAGACAGAATCTTGCCATCTTTTAAAATCACCACTTTTACCGTTTCCGCCCCCACATCTACTCCCGCTGTTATCATCCTTGCCTCCTTATTTTATTCGATGATTTTGGGTTTTTAGCTTTCCATAAAGGCTGTTAACGGTCAATTGCCTGCGCTCCGCCAAATTAACCGCTCTTCGCCTATATTGCCTACATGAACAACATTAGTATTATCCGAGCCTGTATAAACAAATATTTCCCAGTCGTACCACCCGTTGCCAGCTTAATAGCCCCGATGTAGACGCACAATTATACCACACTGAACCCAATTATGCATTTTACCACATTACAGCTTTAATAATAAAGACATTTTTTAAATAAAGTTAAGTTTGTTACTGTCTGCCGGCGCTGCTTAACAGCGAATGAGATAAAAACATTTCGGTTTATAAGTTTACACATCCCTTATTTTACGCAGCCCCTGACTTTCCATAAAAGATTCCAACCGGTCTATAACCTGTGTTTCATCAAATTCTCTCTTATCGCCGGCGTTTCCTTCATAGGCTACAACTGGAATACCAGCTTCGATCAAAGCCAGTCTGTTCTCCAGCATGTACCCACCTGTACCTTTACAACCCCGATTCAGGTGCATCACCACACCGTTAGCCTGCCACTGATGAAACAACTGGATAATCTGCTGATTTTTTATGGGCGCCGACCAGAATGAGCCCCGGTAATTAGGACCCCCTAAATAGGATCGGGCATAGAACTTAGCGATATCTTCACGGGTTTTAAATTCAACACCCAGGTCTTTAAACAGGTGGGGCGCTCTCCAGATGCCATCGTCTCCGATATCCCAGTGTCCAGTCATACAGAATTGATATAGCGAACCCACTGATACGGCCCCGTATTCCTCCAGAATGCGGTAAACCCTTAACGAGTGCCAGGGCGGGATACCCTCATGAAGATAGCGATACCGCTCCATTCCCAGAGCTGCAATCCCATCCCTTACTCTTTCCTCAACTTCATATGCAAGCTCTCTAAAAAAGTCAAGCGAGCGTTCATCGCCGCGTAATACCATCATAGGAAGAAATAGAGTAAGCATGGATTTTTGGTCTAAGGGGGCCGGGATATTCTGGTTAAGCAAAGATATTCTTGCCCAGTATGCGGCAGCATCCCATTCGTTTATTACGGCCCTGGCAAACTTTTCATCATCGAATGTCTGGCCGGTGATTTTTTGCATCCAATCTATGGCATCTAAAAACTGATTTGATGCATATTTGATTCTTTCCTCGGCTCGCGTATCTCCCCATGTGCCTGGCGGCATGTCAATACCGAAAAATGGCACACCCACGTACTCACTAACGGTCTGGTAAAACTTAGCGTGTACATCGCACGTGTGAGTCTGAAGATAGAAGTCGGCTTTAGGGAAAGAGCCTCCGAAGTAGTATTTATCCAGGAGTAGAGAACCAAAATAGTTGCGGAAATACACGCAGGTATCACGGCCAAATCCCTCTGTTTCAGTGGCTTCCAGACAGGGATAGGAGAATGATGGGTCAGCGCCTACTGTGGCACCGTAGGTCTCACCGCCCATATACCTTACATTCCCCAGGCCCAATGGCAATATTGATAAACTACCTGCCGAGCCCCCTACTAATATTTTGCCCTCTTCCCTGGCAGAAGCTATCTCTTTATAGTACTGGAGTCGTAACTCGCGGCATTTCTTCCAGTTCTTTAAGGGACGGGTTTGATATTTCCTGTCTAAGACCTGTCTAATCGGTAGCCTCCTGTTTTCATGCCAATTCAAGCTTGGTTAATCCCAAACTCTCCATGAATGACTCTATCCGGTCAATGGTTTGAGCCTCATCAAACTCCCGGTGATCGGCCATATTGCCTTCAAAGCTGCCTACTGGTATGCCGGCCTTTACCATAGCCAGCCGGTTTTCCAGTTGGAGTTGAGCCACTCCCTCGCAGCCCCGGTTGAGGTGAAAGACAATGCCATCGCAATGCCATTGCTGCACCATTTGTAAGAGGTGCTGGTTCTTATCTTCCGGTGTACCAGAAAAAATACTGAACATCAGCCGGCCTATTTGCCATCCTGCCAGGAAACGCACCGCATCCTCACGGTTTTTTAATACAATTCCCTGTTCCTTAATGCTCCTGGGGGCGTGCCATATTCCCTGGTTATCTACATCAAAGCTACAGCCGGCGCAGAAGGCATACTGGGAGCCTACCGAGACCGCCCCATACTGCTCCATAATACGGAACACTTTCATCCAGTGCCAGGGGGGCTGACTATCGTGTAGAATACGGGCCTTCTCATAGGGCCAGGCTGCAATCCCATCTGCTACCCGATGGGCCACCTCATCTCTCAATTCCCTGTAGAACGCAGGTGTTTCTTTTTGATAAAATAGCATGAAACCGGGGAAATAAAGGGTGAACAAGGCTCGCTGGTCCAGAGGCGCCGGGATAGCCTGGTTAAGGATGCAAATCTCTGCCCACAGGGATTCTGTCTCACTAAGGTTATGTAATAACTCTATAAACCGCTCGTCGTCAAACTTCTGGTGGGTTGTTTTCTCCAGCCAGTCTATACTATCAAATATCTGCGCAGCCAGATATTCCTGCCGAGCCTCTATCCTATCGCCTATTCGAGCAGTTACAGGTATATCAATACCAAAGCTTGGTACTCCGAAATGCTCGGCTACAATCTGGTACCATTTGAAATGGGTATCGCAGATGTGGAATGTAAATACAAAGTCTGGTTTAGGAAACGGTCCCCCAAAATAGTACCGGTTTAGATACATAGACCCCAGATAATTGCGCATGTAGGAATCCAGGTCACGGGCAAACCCTCTGGCTTCGCAAGCCTCCGTATAGGCATCACTAACCAACGGGTCCCCGCCGATACTGGCTCCATACGGCTCGCCACTGAGGAATAAACTGTTTCCCAGGGCGTAGACCAGAATCTGGCTGCCGTCCCCGGAGCCAGTGAAGACCAATTTGCCCTCCTGACGGGCTGTTATAAACTCTTTATAATGCTGGAGACGGAGTTCCTTACAACGTTTCCAACTCTCCAGGGGTCTTGTGGGAAATCTAACCTCAACTAATCTGGACACCAATATTTCCTAATTTGTTTTTATACACCCACAATTTAGAGATGGGAATATTACTATTCCCATCTCATATTTGGTCTCGGTTTGAACCTGTTGTATTTTTTGCCTCACATATCCAATTGGAGTGTTTCGAGGAAAGCCTCGACCCTGGTGCGGAACGGGCCTACAGGAACCGTAACATCGAATTCCAGGAAAAGGCTGGGAATATTCATTTTTTC
>JACVQG010000185.1 GCA_015661045.1 Dehalococcoidia bacterium
TCGAACAACACATCGGTGAAATCCAGGCCGGCGCCGCTGACTTTCTCCCAATTAGACCATGTCATGTTTGCACTCCTTACAAACTACCTATTATCTTTTTAGCTTCTACGAACATTTTCAGGGCTGAGTCCGTGGTCAAAGCGCTCAGGCCCGCGGGCAATTTGTTCTGGATACCCAGCAAATCCACCCATACAGGCGCAGCGTACATGGGCACACCTGATTCCTTAGCCTTGTTTAGAATTTGCCATATATCCAACTGGCGCGCCTCCCCGCGGCCGGTTACGGGCAGTCCGGCCTTTTTCCCATTATCAGCCATAGCCAACCGGATTTCGGACTCCTGTAGTTCCCGCGGCCAGAGGAAAGTGCCTCGTGTAAGGGCAGCCAGGGCTTCGCTGGTAAACAGGATGGCCACCTGTAGACCCCTCTCCTTTTGCCTCATGGCCAACATAAGATTGCTTACCAAAGAACTGGCCGAGGCATCCCTGCAGATTAAAAGCATATCCATATTGCGTTCACCTTTCTTATGGAATATTGATGAGTTATGTGCCGTATACCGTGGAAATAACCGAAGGCACTTGCATAACAATAGCAAATTTAACGGCAGCTTTCAAGATGTTGAGGCAAAAAGCCGTGAATTGTTTTGGCCAAATGGCCGATATTTTCGGAGGAGCCGCTCATGCTCAGTTACGACAACCTCTCAAGAAACACTTCGAAGGATAAAAATAGCTGTCCCTGTCATTCTGGAGCGTAGCGAAGAATCTCAGGGTGGGGATGGGCCACCTTATTTTTATCATTAAGTATCCCGGATATCAAGATTGTTTATACTTTCCAACCCCTCCCTGAGATCCTTCGTCGTCCCGATAACTCGTGACTCCTCCAGGATGACATAAGAGCGTATATTTTCGGGGAAAGACCCTTGACAGGAATCGTCTCCCTAATGTAATATTAGGCAAATAGGTAAATAGGCAGGTAAATGACGAATAATAACATGAGTCCACCATCAGTCGAGGACATCATGGCGGATGAAATCAAAACGCTGGAAATGCAAATACTTAATTGTAAAACCGCAGTAAAAGAAGCTCAATCCAGTTTCAATAAATTGAGTGGCATCAGGGAAAATATTGACCTATATATCAAAATTTTAACCAGACAGGCTTATTTAAGCGAAATAAGGCCAATACTTTTAAAAGAAGCTGAAATCGCCATGAAGAACGCTGATAATATCCTGGATTCCGCAAAAGAACTGATGGATATGGAATTTACTCAACTTAATACGGATGCAGGAAATAAAAAGCCACAAAGTGAACACATTTTATCAAAAGATGCCGTTAATAAGATTGATGAGCTAGGCGACAAACTGATCAAACAGCTTGAGGCCGTTGCAAAACAGGGTCTATGGGGGCAGGTATTTCCGTGTGCAAAGGCCCCTGGTAGCGATTACTGGGGTTCTCCGTCACTGCGCGGTGGAATACCGATAAGAAAGAAGTGGGTACAGATAAATGGCCACACTTACTACCACCCCAGCTATGCCAGTCCCAAACCGTGGAAAATACAGGCCCGGTTCAGCACTGACCCTGGTTCCGGCCTCTGGGAGAAAAAGCCTCCTTATGTTCACAATCGAAAGCCTTTAGAATGGTCGCTAGGCGGTGGGGATGTGTGGGCGGTCTCGTACGAAGCTATCTCAAAAGCTATGGATAATATCGGGGAATCGGGTTTGATTGAGAAGTTGCTTGTTGATTTAAAGGTTTCCTGGGAATATGCCGGGAGTGCTTGAAGCAGGGTTTCGTGCGACTTATATATCGTCCCTAATCCACCATCAAAAAGCTGACATTGACAAGCCGGACCCAATCTCGATAAATCAAGTGGTCTTTTTTGTCATTCCAGCGTAGGCTGGAATCCAGGCCCCCGTAGCCCCTCATGGATTCTGGCCTCCGCCAGAATGAGAGGCGGAATCTTGCACCAATAAGGTGAGAAAGTTCCCGTTTTGGCGAGATTCAATGGGCGGCGGATTTTGGTCGTGTGCTTATATTGACATGGTCTAAAGCCCCTGATAGAATGCCGCCATGCGGCAGTGGCCACTATGGAAGAAGATACTACTTGTAATATTTCTACAGGTGTTTGGCGGGATTGCCGCTGCCATTGCCGCTGCTAATCTCGAAGTCTGGCCATTGAGAATCTTCTTGGTTGTGACAGGAATAGGTGACATAGTATTTATGGTTTGGCTGTTCTGGCCCTAAGCTAACCTACGCTGGCCTGAGCTTCTTGGATTCCTCCGTATACCTAACAAATATGACAAACGTCAATCCAATTAGACTTATGGCAATCACCCACACCGTGCCTATCCATAGTACCGCACTAATGTTTGTAATGGAGAACGGTTGATTAAGCCATAGCATAAATTCGGTTATAATCACGTTTAACCCACCCTAGCCGTTTCAGTAGTTACTTGGTAATGATTAAAGGATACCCCCCCAACCCAAAATAGAAAGATAATCTTCAACCATAAGCGGAGGATACCTGAAAACAGTAGTTATTTGACTCAGCAAATACATAAATGCTATTATCAACCACACCTAACTTTTCACCCTCTCCCTTACCTCTCCCTTTTAGGGCGAGGGGAGAAAAATCTATTTCCAGGAGTATGAGATATGTTAAAAATAGATGAAGACCGTTGTGTTGGCTGCGGCCTGTGTATGCCCTCTTGCCCGGTGGAGGCCCTGAGGGCCTGGGGAAAGATTCAGGTGGATAGAGTCCTGTGTAACGAATGCCTGGAGTGCATCCCCAATTGCCCGGTTGATGCTCTGAGGGAGGATTAAGATGGCGCAGCAAAAGTTCGATGTAGTAGTAATAGGTTCGGGTATAGGGGGCATGACCGCAGCCGCCATGGCCGCCCACAAGGGATATAAGACGCTGGTGGTGGAAAAGCTGCCTTTTATCGGGGGGCGATTCTCTACTCGCGAGTGGAAAGGATTTAAGCTGACATCGGGGGCCATCGGGGTGGAGGTCGGCGGTGTGATGGAGAAGACCTTTAAAGAGCTTGGCCTGGACTTCGATGTGCGGCAGGAAGAAGGCATGCGCTACCGCATCGGAGGACAGGACTTCGAAATGCCCAAGAGGGGCGGCCTCAAGGCGCTTATCAACATCGCCTGTGGTGATGAGAAAGAGGCTGATAGAATCTACGGGCTTATACGGCAGGGCTGGAAGTGGCAAGAGCCACCCGGCACCCTGACCTTCCAGGAATGGCTTTCCCAGTACACTCAAAATCCAAAGATTTTGGGATTTTTCCAGGGGGTGCTCTCCGCCATGCTGGGAGGCAACATCTGGGAGCTACCGGCCCATGCCTTTATCCGGTTCCAGACCAATATGGGAGGCTACCGGGCATTTGGTGTGGCCCCTAAAGGCAATACGTACCTTATGAACCAGCTCGCCGATGTGATCCGTAAAAACGGCGGTGATGTCTGGACCAGCGCCCCCGCCCGCAAGGTTGTTGTAGAGTCCGGCACGGCTAAAGGGGTCGTGGTACAAAAGAAGGGCCAGGAAGTAACAGTTTCCTCACAGGCGGTAATCAGCAACGCCGGGCCCAGGCGGACCATAGAGCTAATCGGATCTGAAAACCTGGACAGGGCCTATATAAAGCTGGTCAGGGACACCTATGTGCCGATGTCGGTCATGTGGTTACAGATAGCCAGCGATAAACCATTGCTACCTTATCACGGTATGCTGGTGCCTGCGGAGGCCCGGCGGGTAAACCTGATAAATTGCCCCACCAATGTAGCTCCGGAGCTGGCGCCTAAGGGCAAAAGCCTCCTGATTGTAGGAGCAGCGCCCAAGTCCATGACACCACCGCATGATTTCAAGGGCGAGCTGGAGCTGGCTCTACTTGATTTGAAGGATATTATTCCCGGCTTCGATAATGCTGAGATACTCATGGCTAGCTGGTTTTCGGGTGACTGGCCAGTTCTGCATACCATGCCAGGCCATGAGTTGCCCAACAAAACAAACATCGAGAATCTGTGGCAGGTGGGGGATGGCGCAGTTCCCCAGGGCTGGGCGGCGCTTCCGGGCAGTACCCTGTCCGGTCGCCTGGCGGTAGAGGATATGGAGAGACGTCTGAAACCAGAAGCTTAAAACAACGACTTTATCTGGGTTAAATATAAAAAACATGTTATGCTTTAT
>JACVQG010000186.1 GCA_015661045.1 Dehalococcoidia bacterium
TAAAGCTCAGCCATCATGCGTTTGATGTCGGCCCCTTTGGCGATGCAATGGCCGTGCCCCCGGTGCGTGCTAACAATACGGTCGTCAAACCCCAGGTTGGCGCAAACCCCTGTAGCTACCGCCTCCTGTCCGATATAGGAATGGACTATGCCCGGAATATTACCATTCTCCAATTCCAGCGATGCCCTCTCCTCAAAGCGGCGGATAGTCAACATGGTGGTGTACATCCGGATAATGTTTTCTTTTTCGACGGCCATTGTTTTACCTCCCCTCAACAGAAAATGCAACAGTTTTAGCGTATGGTACTATAAATTAATGGTTTTGGGAAATGTACTAAAGAGGCATATCTGTTATATTACCCCCCCCTTTTTCAAAAGAGGGGTTTTTAACTCGAATGTGCCTCTATCCCTCGAAAATAGACGTTTTTTGTCTTTGCGAGGAGCGGAGCGACGAAGCAATCTCCACTTTTGGAGAAGTAATCGGCCTCAAGGTGATGAGATTGCTTCGCTTCGCTCGCAATGACGAGTGCAACCCATTTTCATATTTAATGGTGCGCCCCGATGAAATCGGGGCATGGGGGATTCACCCGGAATCCACGTCACGAAATGAAAGTTTAAATAGATGAGATACGTTTTAATTCAAACATATCATGTGTCCGGCAGTAGATATTCTGCCCGACCCGGCCGATAATTTTCAAACGGGCAGGGTCTATTTTACCATCTGCCCAAACTTCATCCTTGATATGCGCCAGCACAACCTCGCCAAACACAATAGCTCTCAATCCCTGTCCTTCCCGGATCTCCTCAAGTATTTCGAGCTTCTGCACCAGCTTGCATTCCAGGCTAACCTTGGCCTCAGCGATACGCGGCGATTTCACCATATCGCTTTTGATAGCGGTAAGCCCGACCTCCTTGATTTCATCTACTTCAGGCGGGTATTCGTTCGCTGCCTGGATAGCTTTTTTGATAAGGGGTTCATCAACAATGTTAATTACGAAGTCCCGTGTGAATTCAATATTCTTCAGGGTGTCCTTCTTCTCTGTTTTCCGCAGTCCGATACCGACTACGATAATGGCCGGCTTGGAGCAGACCGGGGCCACGAAGCTAAATGGCGCTGCATTATTTACACCATCAGGGCCGACGGTAGAGATAAAGGCTATGGGGAGCGGCGAGATAGCGGTCCCTATCAGGTCGTGTAGCTCCTGCCTTCCGAGTTTTGCGGTTTCGATTTTCATAGTATTACTCCTCTTCTGAATCTTTGTATAGAATGCTGGTGTATAATATCGGGGTAATCGGGGTTACTTGTCAAGGCCCTTTTTCTCCGCTAATCCGTGGATCGAGGTAATTTGTAAATTGCCTCCGCCATAAGAAAATTACCTTACAGGTATTTCTCCCGCAGTATCCTTGAAACTTCCCTGGTATACTCAAAACCGGTCTCCACAAGCTTCTCTTCGTTTGAAGCACTGGCATCCGGACGCTGTAGGGTATGGCTTTCCTCGATAGCTCCCACCCGCCCAACATTCTTCAGCATACACCGGGCCGGGGCTATCAGGGACTGCCCGGCAATCCGCTCCAGTGGCAAACCGGCGCCTTCGGATACAATTCCCCAGTAGTCGGATAATCTTTTCGCGAGGTCCCGGGGCGTCTCCCGCCGCTGGGACTCCGGGTCCGTTGGGACAATACCCCATGAAATTATGCCTCCTTTTCGAAGGAAAGCGCCCACCGATTCGGCATAGCCTCGGGGCATGACCTCTATTTGATAGGCATCGAAAGAGAGGATGTCCACGCCCAGTTCCAGCAGATATGGTAAATTGACGGCCGCGCAAAGATGAAGCCCGCGAGGACCTTCTATGCCCGAGAGAAATGCGGCGTAGTCAGCTTTAGCCTGGACATCACTGTAGCCTGTCATACCGCTAAAAACCCAACCCAATCCGGGTTCGTCGAGCCAGACAAAAGCGTTGCGATTACTCTCACGTAACTGGCGGTACTGAGCATTCACTTTCCGTTGAAGGAAATCAAACAGGATAGTACGCACCTCATCGTTGTAAATAATCGGTTTTCTTTCCTCGTCGTTCACACGGAAGCCGAAGCTAACCGGACCGATAAGCTGTCCCCGGATAGCTGTATATGAGGTTAGGGCAAGTTCCAGGAATTGAGCATACACTGTAGAATATCGCTGGCTAAGGGTAAATGTATCTGGTTGCTCCAATCTTTCAACATAGGCCCCCGAAACCTCCGTTCGGAATTGTGCCACGTCTAAGGTTATTTTCTGAGCTTCTTCATCAACCCGTATCCCCGGGAAATATTCCGATGCCTGGACGTACATGTCCTCATAGTAGCTGAGGTTGGGTAGCTGCGGCCAGAATGGGATATCCAGACTGAGAGCCAATTTCAGGGCGCGTTTTATATCTTTGTGGGGCATAATGCCCATAGCCGTAGTTTGACAGTTGGCGGGAAAAGGCGGTTGAGCGATATTCATTTGAAACCAGTATAACGCCTTGGAGTATTAGCGGTCTACTATACCCCAGGCTGGAGCCTGGGGTATAGATTCGGTCTCCCTATGCCCAGGGCTTCAGCCCTGGGTAACAGTTAGAGGGGAATGAGCCGTCGTGTTCCCTGAGCCTCTTGATTAGCTAATTACTGTTGCCATTTAACGAGTGGTGTATCGGCAGACACCTTAGATTCCTTGAGCACGTTTTCTATATCGTTACAAAGCTCTGCCCGTAAAAGAGGCCCGGCAAGCAAACCAGAGACAGACTCCAGGAATTCCTTTTCTTCCCTGAAAGCATCTTTATGAGGAGAGTAAAAGCTGAGGATCCCCACCAGCCGCCTGTCTGTTTTAACCGGCAAGCAAAGGCAAGAACGGACTCCACTGGCCAAAAAAGCGGGAGTGACCCTGTCATCGGATCCAGTATCAAAGACATATTGGGTAGTCCAGGTTTGAAGCACCTCTTGCTCCAGTTTATCTGGTATTTTTGTCTCAGATAAAACCTTGTCGCCTTTAAAATTATCTATTCGCTCTCCCAGGCTGCCATCACTGTTCACCAGGGTGAAGCTGCCAAATTCCATACCTATCAAGGTTCTGATCTGTCCCAGAAAGGTCCCGGCGACCTTGACCGATCCGCCACTCAGTCCGGATAAACATACTGTCTTGAGGAGGTTTGTTAACTGCCCCCGCCCCTTGGAGGCTTCCTCCATAAGTTGAGCGCGTTCGTTGAGTACCTGGGCATTCAGTCCGGCAAGAGCGCTTATCTCCCGTTCTCGTTGCTGGGTTGTACGTAATGCCCGCTGGAGCTGACCTATCAGCCAGATTCCGAAAAGGGCAATTAGAGCCACGAGTTGCAAATGAAGGAGCTTCGGGAAGTTAAGCACAAAGTTCAAGGAGAGAAAGGGTGCAGTTAAAGTTAGGAAGACAAGTATTGTCACCATACCCAGGGTCGTGTCCCATTTATAGGCCGCATATAGAGCTAAGGCCAGGGCCAGCAATTCATTGGATGCAAGTAATAACTGGAAAAATATGGTATCTGATATAGGCTCAAAAAGGGTTGTTGAGGCAATTATATTTACGCTGGCAAGACCGGATATAACCACTATAAGGACTGCAACCTGAACCGGATAACGCATTACAGCCGCCCGGCCCCTTATGAATGTTTCTATTAGCCTCTGGACTAGAAAATTATTTCCAAAGCCGGTCATATACCCTTGATTAAAAATATTACCGGCTATAGGTTCTACGGCACTCATTATCTTTTTCTCGATTCCTTAAATTTCAAGAACACGAGCTATATGGCATAAATCTTATTTCATCTGGATTAGGCTTTGATACTACTAAAATAGACTTATTAAGGGATTAGATAAATTTGGCAGCCCCCACTTTAAACCATTTAAACACCCAAATAAATTAAGGGTTTTCTTGTACAGGAAAACCCTTAATCTTTCTTGAATTTTCTCTAATTAAAAGCGGGTATTTTGTTATATCGCCGTATCAAAACGGTAGTTTGTCCCGTTTATGAGATGTCTATCTATGTTTTCTTTCCTATCTTGCGGCTGTATTCCTGAATAATCGTCTTAACGGAACTCAGGGCTTCATCCAGTTTTTCTTTGTCCTTGCCGCCTGCCTGGGCCATCTCAGGCCGTCCGCCGCCGCCGCCGCCCGCTATCTTTGAAACCAAT
>JACVQG010000187.1 GCA_015661045.1 Dehalococcoidia bacterium
CCGCTTCGTCAGACGAAATAACGTTCTCAGTATCGAAAGTCTCAGGTATCTGCTCCTGGCACCCGGTAATTAGCCAGGCAAAGATAAACAACAGAAACGCACCTGTAACGGTAATTGCCCTGTAGTTCATTGTTTCACCTCCCAACGGATTGGATGACACCAATTAAGTCTTGTCCGGTTCCTGTTTCGTTAGGGAAGGATGGAGTTAGATACCTTCTATATCAAGTCTACAGCACAGGAGGATTAAACACATCCAGAATAATACCTATATAGGGAAAGATAAATATACTACTTTTTTTAAAGCATCCACCAGTTAAAAAGCCGACGTCAAATAATGATATTGGCCGATAAAAAACCAAGCAACAATGTCAGTTAATGCCCTTATACAGGCACCACCACTTCGGTGGTTGGTATCCGTCTGATACTACGTTTTAGGTGAGGAAGACTGGGTCTAAGGTGGAATCCATTCCTCTTGGATCGTTAACCTAGAATAAGGAAACCACTATTTTTTCGTAGTTAGATTATTAATCCGCTCTCTCTTTGCTTCTGGATCCAAGGGTTAATCCAGCTTAGTGTCTAATAATGCCTACCTTTACCTATTTATATTTATTACCTGTGTTGGGTGATAACGCTTAACTTAACCACTGAGATAAATACGCAATAATTATTATAAACATATATTTTCTAAGCATAATAGCGTAGGCCATTTCTTTAGTCAATGATAAATCTTGAATATAATACCGCAAACCTAATAATTAATCATCCGCTAAAATAACGTTGTTAAAATAGGCACAACTTAAGCATATATACCTAGCCGTAACAAGCTAGTTAGTTATTATATTGAGGGTTCCCCATTGACTAGTGCGTAAACGCACAATATAATTTTAGCTAAGATAATTATTTATTGCACAATATCAATAGGCAATAATATCTAGGTAAATAATAGAAGCCAGTTGGAAATAATAGTTTGGAATTGTTATTGAGTGTGATTATAGAGTAGTCCAGTTCGAAAATCGAACTGGACTATATTTTTGCCCATTTTTGTCTTCCACGGATAGCTATAAAATCTAGGTGCAAGAGGAGGTCGCTTTATGAAACTGACTAGGCGTACCTTTGTTAAAGCAGCCGGGGCAACAGCCGCTATGGGGGCTATTATAACCAAGCTGCCGGTTGGCGATAATATATTTCGAGCTGCCGCTAAAACTAACGGAAATATACGCGAGGAAAAATTAGTCCCCAGTGTTTGTCTGCAGTGCCCGGCGGGTTGTGGCATCCTGGTCAGGGTTGTAGATGGGAGGGCGGTCAAGATTGAGGGTAACCCGGAACACCCTATCAACAAAGGCAGGTTATGTCCCAAAGGCCAGGGAGGTCTGCAAATTCTCTATGATCCCGATCGAATACACGGTCCGATGAAACGAGTCGGAGCTCGTGGAGAAGGTAAATGGCAGGCTATAAGCTGGGATGAGGCTATCAAGACTGTAGCTACGGAGTTGACAAATATTCGGGATGCTGGCGAACCACACAGTCTTGTATTTTTGAGTGGACGCAACCGTGGCCAGATGGGTGGGATTATCGGGCGATTCCTTGCCGCCTATGGGTCACCCAATGATGTCGGGCATAGCAGCATTTGTGCCGACGGCTCACCACAGGCCATTCAGCTAACGCAGGGTTTTAAGGCTTATTCTGCTTATGACTGGGATAATACTAATTACCTCCTCTGTTTTGGAGGTTCTTTTCTTGAAGCATGGCGGCCTACAACACGACTGCTTAGAGCATTTGGTAACATGCGCCGGGGCCGTCCTATCCGGGGCAAGATAGTCCAGATAGATACCCGTTTCTCCATCTCGGCGGCTAAGGCCGATGAGTGGGTGCCGATACAACCCGGTACCGATGGCGCTCTGGCGCTGGGGATGGCTCATGTAATTATCAAAGAGAAACTTTATAACCAGGATTTTGTAACCCAACGCACCCTGGGGTTTGAAGATTTCTCCAAGCTCGTCCTGGAGGAGTATTCCCCCGAGGCTGTTTCGACAATAACTGGAATCCCTGCTGAAACAATAGTCCGTATAGCACGGGAGTTTGCAACTACCCAACCTGGTATCGCCGCCGGTGAGCGCGGGGCGAGTATGCAGACCAACGGTGTATATAACCGGGCAGCAATTCACTCCTTGAATGCCCTGGTGGGGAGTATTGATGTACCGGGCGGGGTGCTGGTCCAACCGGGTGAACCCTATAAGGGTATGCCGGCTGTAAAGCAGGATGATATTGCCAAAGCCGGCTTAAACAAGCCCCGAATAGATTATGCAGGGACCAAGAAGTACCCGCTGGCCGGGAAGGTTTACCAGGGGATCCCTGAATTTGCCACCGGGCAGGGGCCTTATAAAGCTAAGGCTTTGATGATGTACTATACCAATCCCCTGTTTTCAACACCTGATGTTAATCGCATGTACGAAGCTTTCAAGCAAATACCTTTCATCGTTAACTTTACACCCTATATGTCAGAGAGTGCCCAGTATTCCGACATTATCTTACCCGACCGGACATATTTGGAGCGGTGGCAAGATGATCCTATTTATCCATCGGATGGTTATGCAGTTGTTGGCTTGCGCCAGCCAGTCGCCGAGCCGCTCTACAACACTATGGACTCGGCAGAGGTGTTTTTCAAGTTAGCCAAAGCCATGGGAGGCACAATTGCGGAGTCGTTCCCGTGGGATAGCCACCTTGACCTTATAAAGAGCCGAATCCAGGGATTATACGAGGCTAAGAGGGGCAGTATCGTAGCCAACAGTTTTGATGAGTTCTGGGAGGAGTTTAAGAAGAAGGGCGTATGGTCTGATGTGCCGTATACGTTCGGAAATTGGAAGCGGGTATTACCTACTCCTTCCGGGAAATTTGAGTTTGTTTTCGGTTACCTGGAGAAAAAGTTCAAAGACTTGAAGATAACAGATGAGGACCTGACCGCTCTGAAAATCACTGCCAGAGGTAAAAAGGTCTATATGCCTCACTATGAACCTCCGCGGTATGCCGGGGATGAGAAGCAATTTCCTTTACTTCTTAATACATATAAGCTCATGCCGCATGCTGAGGGGCGGGGGGCCAACGTCCCCTTCTGGCAGGAAATCATGGGCGTACACACCGGTGTGAAATGGGATAGCTGGGTTGAGATAAACCCTGATACAGGACACAAAATTGGCATAGAAGATGGTGATTGGGTGTGGGTGGAGTCTATCGTGGGTAAGATTAAAACTCGTGCCAAGTTATACGCTGGCGCTATGCCCAACGTGGTGAATATGCCTTTCGAGCAGGGTCATAAGGACTACGGACGTTGGGCTAAAGAACGGGGCGCTAACCCGAACTGGATACTGGTTAATGAGACCGACCATCTGGGTGGGCTGGCGGCCTTTTTCTCAACCAGGGTTAAGATATATAAGGCTTAGGAGGAGAATATGCCACGCTGGGGTATGGTCATAGATCTGGATAGATGTACAGCTTGCCAGGCATGTGTAGTAGCATGCAGGCAGGAAAATAATGTAGCATTCTCTGGCCCTGAAGGGACAAAAAAGAGACAGGCCCGTTTCTGGATGGAGGTACTGTCCTCAGTACATGGGGATTACCCAAAAGTCCAGGGGGACTTTATACCGCGACCTTGTATGCACTGTGACAACCCACCTTGTGTACAGGTATGCCCTGTAGGTGCAACTTATAAAAATGAACAAGGGGTAGTGCTCCAGAATTATGAGCGATGTATCGGCTGCAAATATTGCATGGTAGCTTGCCCCTATCAAGCACGGTTCATGAACTGGGATAAACCGGAACAAATCCAGCCAATGAACAATTACCTTAATCCTGATGTGCCCTTAAGGCCTAAAGGTATCGTAGAGAAGTGCACCTTCTGTATACAGCGTATCGAAAAGGCTGAGGCCGGGGTTAAGCAGCAAGGAAGGGCGCTTAAAGATGGAGATGTCATCACAGCATGCACCCAGACTTGTACAGGGGGCGCTATCAATTTCGGTGATCTTGATAACCCTAACAGTACCGTTTATAGATTGTCGCATAACCGCCGAGCGATACGCCTGCTTGAAGAATTAGGCACTGAACCTAAAGTTTATTATCTGACGGAGGGATAACAATGGCAGTTAAAGGGCAATCTTTACAGCAGAATAGTGTTACTTACCCTGATCAGCGTGGTAATCGGATTGGGGATATATGCATGGGTAATACAATTAACATCCGGGCTGACAGTAACCGGCTTGAATTCTCCAGTGTACTGGGGCCTTTACATTGTTAATTTTGTATTTTTTATCGGCCTTAGCGCCGGTGGTATAGTCGTTGCGGCTACCGTCCATGCACTGAACCTTGAGAAGTTCCGCCCGGTAGCCAGGATAGCCGAGGTTCTTTCAATCATTTCCCTTATTCTTGCTACCATAGCCATCCTGTTCTCTATGGGTAGACCTGACCGGTTATTACACCTGTTCATTTT
>JACVQG010000188.1 GCA_015661045.1 Dehalococcoidia bacterium
TATCTCTTTGGTTCAACCCTGCCCGATGTTCATATTATTAGCCGGGCAACCCGCCTGTCTACGCACTTCTTCGAACTGAACCAGGAACCAGCCGACGATGGCATAGCCAATTTCAAAAAAAACTATCCTGAGCTATCGCCCAATGCCTCTCTGGATGCTTCCACACGCGCCCTGGTAGCTGGCTATTTTTCCCACCTTATAACGGACAGGGTATGGATACAGGATATCTACCGCCCCATGTTTGGGTCTGGTTCCGAACTGGGTACCGACCCGTTGTCCAATATAATGGATAGGGCGCTCCAGTATGAACTGGATAAAAGGATCCGTGAGAACCACCCGTTGATATCCCGGTTGTGTTTCTTTCTCGGCCAGTTCCCACCTAAATCTAACTTTGCTTTCCTGGACTCCAACTATGTTCAACAATGGCATGAGTTCGTCATGACCGCGATGGCCAGGGAGCCGTCCTGGAGTAATTTTCCCGGCTATGCCCGGCGCTATCTTCTGCCATATGGCAAGGTCTCTCAAATAGAGCTGGACAGCTTCCTTGCCGACCTACCCCGTAAACTGGAATGGATTTTAAAAACTGTAACCGAAGCGCGTTTAGACGCTTTTCGTAAAAAAGCGACCGAGTTATCTGTAAAAGCTGCCAGGGAGTACTTGAATTGAAAATTGTTAAGGGTTTCGCTAACGCCAGAGCCACTATTTTCCACCGTCCACCATTAGACCAGTACCCTGTGCCATCGGCCATGAGCAATAACATTAAACGGACCTTCGGGGAAGACCTGACACCCCTCCAGGTCGTGGAGCGTATCGTTGCCGATGTGCGCAGTCAGGGTGATAAGGCAGTGCGGGAATATACCCGGAGGATAGACGGTATTGAGCTTTCAACCTTTGAAGTTCACCGGCGGGATATTAAAGCTGCCAGGGTGAGTAAAGAGCTTATGGCCGCCCTTGAACTGGCGGCTGAAAGGATCCGCAATTTTCACCTGGGTCTCGTACCGAAAACAACACTCGATTTTGCCGAAGGCGGCCTGGGACGGCTTATCCGTCCGCTGGACCGGGTAGGTCTCTATGTCCCGGGCGGAACTGCCGCCTACCCATCTACGGTGCTTATGACTGCTATACCGGCCCGTGTAGCGGGTGTTAAGGAGATATTCATTACCACACCCCCTGGAAAGCATGGCACGATACCTGAATCTTTACTGGTCGCCGCCAGACTGGCAGGTGTTGACCGCATATTCCAGGTAGGCGGCGCTCAGGCTATAGCGGCTATGGCCTGGGGCACTGAGACCATTCCAAAGGTTGATAAGATATGCGGGCCGGGCAATATCTTTGTTATGTTAGCGAAGAAAATTGTCTATGGTATGGTAGCTATAGATGGACTCTACGGCCCGACCGAAACGGTTATCCTGGCCGATGATTCTGCCAATCCAGTCCTCTGTGCTGCTGACCTCCTCGCCCAGGCAGAGCACGACCCTATGGCATCCGCATTGATGGTAACCAATTCGGCAGTCCTGGCCAAAAAGGTGTCCGTGGAGGTAAATAAGCAACTAAAGAGCTTGGAGCGGCAACAGATTGCCAGGGAATCCATAACTAACCGCGGAGGTATAGCCGTAGTGGAAACGCTTGAAGAGGCGGTTGAGCTTGTGAATCACTATGCCCCCGAACATCTTGGTTTAATGGTGAAAGATGCCTGGAATTATATAGGACAAATCCGGCACACCGGGGGTATTTTTCTGGGCGATAGTTCCCCTGAGGCAATCGGTGACTATACGGCCGGTCCCAGTCACGTCATGCCTACCAGCGGCAGCGCCCGTTTTGGTTCTCCGTTAGGAGTCGAGGATTTTGTTAAATCAACCACCTTGGTCGCTCTTAACGAAGCTACTTTAAATATGATTGGGCCGGCGGCCTCAACCATCGCCCGGGTTGAAGGGCTGACTGCTCATGTTCAGGCAATAGAAAAAAGGCTGCGCCGGTCAATTACCAGGTAGAGGCAATCCATGAATTGCCTCTACTCAAGGGCATTTAGCTCTTTCAGGACAATCTCCGGGTCTATCCCATGCATCATAGCCCCGAAGGAAAGCAACTCCATTTTGATACCGGGACAGGTAAAACAGCCCTTTCCAAAATATTTTTCGATTATTTTCTCAGCGCCTGGGTGACTTTTAACAATAACACCCAGATTCATATCTTTGCTATATTTCAGTTTCTCAGCCATGTCTTTACTCCTTATAATAATTGTATTTACCTTATTTTTACTTCAATTACCCGATTGTTATCAGCCGGTTATTTCTCCTTCGGCTCCGCTCCAAACAGGGTCCGGCCCATATTATATATAAATATATATATAGCGACTGCCAGTATTACACCAAAAACGGCCTGTATAGTTATGATTGCGGGAATATTCGTATACACCCCAATACCCATAAAGATTGCCAGTCCCAAGATACCCACATTAGCCAACCAGAGCTGAAACCATGCCAGAGACTCGCTGTGCAACGGCCGGCCGCGAAAGCGGGGCAGGATATGGTAGGCGATGCCAAAAACCACAAAAAGCATGAAACCTATAAGGTTAAGGTGAACATGAACGGTCCGCAAGGGGCGCAATTCAGGGATGATAAGAAACAGGGCGCCTAAAAGTATCCCCAGACTCAAATAAATCATTCCCGTTAGAATGAAACCCAGGGTTGTTTTACTCATACAACCTCCTTTGTTTAGTTAACCACCATTAGAATACAGCTTAACGGTCAATAAGTCTGCGACAAATGTCACAAGATATTATAGAGGACTCTTTATGGAAAAGAGTAAAATTTGACGTTCTTGTCGGGTTGAAGTTTCTTATCAGGGGATGGTCGGCTAGCTTTCTAATTCTATTTTACCGGCTTTAATTAGTTCGATGAACTCAGGTTTTAAACCGGAAAGAAGTACTGCTTCAGAATCAATCTCAAAAGGATCTCCCATGAATACCTTACCCATATCCTCAATCTTTTTTGGGTTAATCCCCTCATCCATAATGAGCTTCTTCCTGGCATCTATTATTCCCAGATCAAAGGGCAAAGTAAAGTAGATGTCGGCTATCACTCTATCCATACCCAGAATTTCCAATTCGCTCCGGCGGTATTTCTTGGTCGGCAATAAACCCAGGAGGTTGTAAATGGTAAACTGTGGTATCTGAGAACGGACGATGTACGGTGAAATACTAATCCAGTAGTCGCACGAGAGGATTACATTGGGAACCCATACTGAGGGTAATGCGTAAGGTTTGGCCAGCGGGTTATCTATCTCTATTAACAGGCTATCGCGTACATCCAGCGTCATCACTCGCGGGAAACTATATCCGAGATCTTTGTAAATAGGCGACATGGGTTTACCTTCAGGGTTACCTTCCAGAAACAAAATATCAGCATCCGTAACCCTGCGGATAGCCTCGACTATTTTGGCCAGTGTTTCCCTTCCAACAGTGGTAGGGTATGGAGTGGGAAAAGGAGCATAGGGCTTAATAAGCACCCGCCTGGCTCTAACTATAGCTGTCGGAGGCTTGAAATTAAATTCTTCTGCCGGGATAATCATCCCTTTAACCTCTGCGCAATCTAACATCCACTTGATGAACATCATCCATATCTACACCTTTTAAAGTGGATATCATAGCTATAACAACCCTTGATACTATGTCCTGGACATAAGTTTTCATAGGTATGGGTGAACCGTTAACGAATAATTGCACTTCATCTTCGTGGTCGCCGCTACGGAGGAATCCCTCTTCGATAATATCGGCTAATTGGGTGATATCCTGGGATGAAAACTGGGGAGCGGAGACACTTAGAGGCTCATCGGTCACCACCGCAAACAATTCAAGCGGCGAAGTAATTAAGTCATGGCCCTGCTCACTGCGGTGTACCTCTATTTTTACCGCTCCGGCCTTTTTAAAACTCTCCGTAAAGATAAGGTCGTACTTGCCCAACAGCTTGTAGACGAGTTCATCCAGACTCTGTTCCCGGCTTACAGGTTCGATTAGCGCTACTCTATCCGGGGAGCTTAGCATCACGGCGACGCTTCCGGCCTCGGCCAGCTTCCAGCTATCTTTTCCTTGAGCTTCAAGGTCGAACTTTTTACTATGCTTTATAGTAGCAATGCGGTATCCCTTACTTTGCAAATTGCCAGAATTCGATTTACCTACGATAGAAATAACAGGGGGCAAAGTTTACCTCCTCATTCCGTAGATATTACTCTAAAAGCATTACCGGTACACGGTCGCCCTCCCGGACCTGGGTAATGTCTTCTGATATTATAGCCAGTGCGTTAGCCTGGGCCATGGAGGTCAAAATACCAGAGCCTTGAGGTCCGGTGAGTCTGGCAAAATACTGTCCGTCGCGCTGCATTACCCTGACGCGGGCATAGATTCGGCGGCCATCCTGGTTCTTCAAGGCGTCTTCCATCGTGCACTGTATAATAGGCCGATTTCTGTTTTGCTTGCCCATCATTTTAAAAATGGCAGGCCGTGCAAAAAGCTCGAATGTTATCATGGCGCTTACCGGATTACCCGGTAAGCCAAGATGGGGCACTTTTCGGCCTGTAGCAGTGTTAAAAACACCGAAAGCCAGTGGCTTGCCCGGTTTCATGCGAACGGTCCAGAAAGTTATCTCACCCTCCTTGGACAGTACCTCCTTGACCATGTCATAGTCACCCATGGATACCCCACCCGAGGTTATCAACAGGTCTGTATCCAATCCCTGGCGGATTTTTTCGGTGAGCGCTGGAACCTGGTCTCGAGCGATACCAAGTATCTTTGGCGAAGCTCCACAATCGAGGACATGGGCAGCTAAACTATAAGTATTCGAATTAAAAAGTTGTCCGGGTTTTAACGGTTGACTGATATCAGCTAGCTCGTCCCCTGTCGCCAGTACCGCCACATTGGGTCGGCGGATTACAGGAGCAGTCTGCATACCGATAGAAGCTAACACACCCACATGTGAAGGACGTATCTCGGTTCCTTTCTTTAATATCAGCGTACCACGATGCACATCCTCACCGGCGCGGCGGATGTTGGAATCGGGGGGGGTCTGCCGTAGGATACCGATGGTGAAGGGAAAACTACGTAGCTGACCTTTCCGTGGTAGTTCATCTGTTTCCTCAAAGGGCACAACAGTATTTGCACCCGGAGGTATCGGCGCTCCGGTCATTATCCGAACGGCTGTGCCGGGCTGAACCGGTTGGTTAGCGAGGGATCCCGCAGCCACTTCTCCTATGACCTGAAGATGTTTGGGGGTGGATGAGCTAGCCCCATTGGTCTCCGAAGCCCGGACTGCATACCCATCCATCGCCGAGTTATCCGTTGGCGGGACATCTATTGAGGCATAGACATCTTCTGCCAATACCTGTCCCAGGGACTCCAGGATCGGTGTTTCACCTTTCTCCAGTTCCTTAAAATACCCCAGGATTTTTTCCAGCGCCTCTTCAACACTTATCATATCCCACCTTATAGGTCACTTAGAAGACTTAACCCGGAATCCAGTACGATGCGCCAATCATTTTATAAATAGAAAATCCCAGTCCCTGTTAAGCCACGTAAATATTATTTACAAATCACAGGAAAGAGAAGAATGGGCCTTGTTCATATTTGCGTGAAAAATACCCATTGGAAAGCCCTACGGTAGAAACCCAGTGAAATAACGATTAGCTAGGGTTTTTATCAGAAAGTCAACAAATAGTATACCACAAATAGCCTTTGAGTTGCTAGGTTATAGATTGAAAAATTTTAAAATTCCTTCTCACTATTGCTAACCGTGCCTGGCGCCTGATTGCAGGTTACGCATTGTCATGCCGAGATAAACGCCCAAATAGGACAGGTCTTCTGTAGGGAGATAATGGGGGGCGTTAGCATCAAAAAGAACATTTACCGAAGGGGAGACCTCTTCATCACCTAAATATAGTATGACTGCCATGGGTAGTTGTGGCAGAGCCAGAAACCGGAAGGAGGCGTCACCAGTCCGGCTCATAGGGATACCTCCCATCGCTTCACCGGCCTTGTGAAAACCCTCCAGGTCATTCCCAAAAGCCTGTAATAAAGAACGAATTGCCATATTGTTGAAGCGGCTTTCGAACAAGGCTGCGCCGGGTAATTGCCGGTAGGTAATCCACTGGTCAGCCTCCGGTGTGCCATCGGCGGTAACAAGATAATGGAGAATCAGTAGCTCCAGCCAGGGGGGTAGCGGGTTAGATTTATCATCGGTGACTTTGCCCCGTGGCATCGGGATCAAAATAGTCCGGTTAAAAAACGGCAGGTGGAAACGGCCTTCTTTAAAGTCTGCTCCGCTTTTAGCCCCTACTACATAAGGGCTTAAATTCTGCAATTCCTGCCAGGCCAAATCCAGGCCAGTATCCAGAGGCATGTTCACCTCTCTTACCTCACCTCCTGGCCCCCTCTCCGTCAACG
>JACVQG010000189.1 GCA_015661045.1 Dehalococcoidia bacterium
GTGTTGCGGATGGCCAGGGTATCGAAGATGTCCACGGCATTGGCCTTGCCCAGGGCCTGAGGCTGGTCGTGGTTGCCCACCAGGAGCACGACAGGTATGTTAGCCGAGGTTAGTCTGGCGATGCGGCGGGCAAACTCGCGCTGCTGGGTGGGAGAAGGCTCGCGGCTCTTGTAGGCATCGCCCGTGAACAGTACGAGATGGACATGGTTATTCAGGGCATAGTCCACCACCTGGTCGAAGGCGGCCAGGAAGTCCTGGAGACGGGAGGAGAGGCCGGTATTGGGGTCAATGTGGCCGTAGGTCTCCACGCCCAGGTGCAGGTCAGAGAAATGAAGGAGACGCATAGATTGTTCTATTTCAGACTCACTGAAAGAGGTTCTTTCTCTTTAAGGGCGCTGACTTTTAATATAGAAAACCCGATGATATTGCCTTCAGTATCTACCTTTTCCATTACGGCGCCATTATCCGTTTCTCGAAAGAAACCTGCTTTTCGCTCAAATAAGACTTCCAGATAGTCACCTTCCGGGTCAAACCAGATATTTATCTGCTTGGCCATAACACTTCTCCCTTTTTTACCGTGTCAGTTAAGTAGGCATTTATTATAAAAATGTCATTAATATTGGTCTTTAACACACCCACCAACTCCATCTCCGAAATCAGAGAGATGTTGCTACTGATTAAGTTTTTCATATTATACACTTTACTATCCTGGGCTTCCAGACTATCGCCTCTCACTTCTCCTTCTTAACCCACAGCCTCTTCCCATCGGTTGTAAAATCTATGGCGCCGTTTTGCCAGGTCATGTATAAATGGGCATCCCCGACTTTCTGTTTCAACCGCTCCATGACATCCGCTGTAGGGTGTCCGAATGAGTCGTTTATCCCACCGGTAACCACTGCCGCAACAGGGTTCACGCTGGACAGAAACACATCTGATGTCGAGCCATCAGCGCCATAGTTGGCGACTTTTAACACAGTGCTCTCAAGATTAACTCTATCGGCCATGAGCGCCCTTTCTGTTGACTCCCCGATGTCCGAAGTAAACAGGAAGCTGACCTCGCCGACCTGCAATCTCAGCACCATATAGTGGCCTTTGGAGTCTACAGGTTCTATTACTTCAAGAGTAAAATAATCACCTTCTTTTAGTTTAAGGCCTCGTTCAGCCGATAGTGAATGAACATCTTTGGCTATTAACAAATCCTCCCATGATAAAGACACGCCTGGTGGGTCACCAATCCCCCGAAATTGAGTCACAGGCTTTGGAGGAGAGGCTGTTACCTGCCATAGCTCCTTCACCTGGTAACGTTGCAGCACCTCCCTCAATCCCCACATATGGTCAGGTTTACGGGTGGTAAGCACTACCAAATCAAGTTTCCGCTGCCAGAAGGGTAGCCTCTTTCCTAGCTCTAGATTCAAAGATTGCCCGCCATACCCTCCGTCAATCAGGATATAATGATTGGCCGGTGTCCGGATAAGAATAGATTCACCCTGGATGACATTTAAAAAACTGACTTCTGCCTTACCACGAACGGGCGCAATCAGAGTGGCTGTCCATATTAAAACAGCTATGGGAGCTAAAGCGAATGTTACCGGTTTCCAGGAAATCCCCTCGAATAATATTTTGGCGCGGTTTACTATCCATCGGGCTACCTTACCAATAACACTCTCCCAAACCGTCCTAAAAAAAGGCTTTAATCGTTCCCTGTAAGCAACGGTGAACGATATACTGACTATATGTGAGTAATAACCGATTACAAAGCTAACAGGAAGAGATTGTATCGGTATCGAGGCGGCAGGCAACGCAGCAAACCCTTGCGAGACCCACAAGAGATAGGACAAGGGAAGCCATGCCACCCAGCCTGTTACCATACCCAGATTAGTAGAGACCAGTCCCAGCAATGCGGCTATCCCTGAAGTTATCATAATGGCTGGAAGGGCTGGCGCTGCCAGAATAGTAGCCGGTAGCCCGGCAAAAGACACCCGTCCAAAATCATAAGCGATAATGGGCCATGTCGCTACGATAGCCCCCAGGCTTACTGAGAGGCTAACGGATATGGGAAGTGGGATGTGGGACTTTTGACCAAGTTTATGAAAGTATGGTGTAAGATAAACAAGCCCGGCCATGGACAGGAAGCTAAGTTGAAAAGAGGTATCCCAGATCATTTGAGGGCTGATCCCCACCATCACGGCAGCCGAAAGAACAAGAGCAGTAGGCGCGCTGCCCGGCCTGCCAATGTATTCGGCAATGAGAAACATACTGGCCATAATAGCTGCCCGGATTACCGGCGGCTGTCCTCCAACAAGTAAGGCATACAGCCAGACAATAACTAAAGCCACTATTATATACGTCGGACGCCGGCGTCCCAGCGCCCATACCGCCAGCCCCAGGATAATGCCCACGAGGATAGTTATATTCTGTCCGGAGATAGCCAGAAGATGAGTAGTGCCACTCTGAGCAAAAGCATTATTTATATCTCCGGGTATATCGCCCCGGAAACCAAGCAGTATGCCGTTCGTTAGTGATGCCTGAGGTTCAGGAAGGGTACTGACAAGACTTTTAGCAAGCTGCTGTCTAAAGGAATAGATCCCTCTCAGAAACCAGTTGCCATCGCCTGACCCTATTAATTCAACTCCAGGTTGATATACTATGGATGTAATCCCCTGCCGGGCCAGGTAAGCACGGTAATCGAATCCCGGGAACTGGGGTGGCGCTTCTAATCTTCCTTGCACCCTCAACATGTCGCCGTATTGATAGGTTGCTAGTCTATCGGCCCGGAGCAGTACGACGCCTGCTACTGGTTTCCATTCGCCGCGCTCCTTGATTTTCTCCGCCTGGATGCGTACTTCCATTCCCCGTTCCTTAAGCTCCGGGGGACTATTCACGGTTCCTAGAAACTCCACGTCTCCCTTTTCGTTATGGGCGGCGATTGACAACTCCGGTTGAAGGGTTGTGGTCTCCGTGACACGTAAGCTGGCTGATAGAAAAGCTATGATACTGAGACCAATAACCATCCAGACAGAGGGCGTCCATGTTGGCTGGACGTTTTGTTGCTGGTGAGGTTTTCGTGACTTGAATCCCCACCAGATTAGCGCACCGGATATAAATATACCCACCGACCAAACAGGCCAACCGAACCGTTGGCCCAGGATAATGCCGGCGAGCCAGGCAAGGCTAAGAAATATGAGCACGAAGTCCTCCAGATGGACGGTAAAATCCCCCTAACCCCCTTTAATAAAGGGGGCGAAGAGATGCCGAATCCCGATGAAACGAGATATTTATGATTGCGCCAGGATGAACTCCTGACTTCTATTAATGCCCCAGCTATAATAATTGTTTATACTTTTCCACCCCACCCTGAGATTCTTCGTCCCGATATCCGGGACTCCAGAATGACAAATTATACCTTACTCCCCCACGGTAATCAGGTTTTCTATCCTCTCGTAAATACGGCGGGTGATACCTGGCACCCTGGTAACATCTTCGGTAAAACGAAAAGGGCCGTATTGTTTGCGGTAATTAATAATAGCTTTAGCCAGGGTTTCTCCTATAGAAGCCACGTATCTGCCGTATTTATGTTGACTCTTTGAGGCGAAGAGGATTCATTTGCCTGGGGAATTCTCAGTTTAAACAGATTGGGGTCGGCCTGGTCGGTTGCGCCTCCGGCAGCTTTAACAAGGTCTTCAAGACGGTCCCTATCCCTGACATCGTATATTCCGGGTGCGGCAACTGCGCCTTCAATGTATACCTGCCTGATGGAAACGGGTGTGGGTGTGGGCAAAACAATTTCTACTGGAGGGCCGCGCCGGATATTAAAAGCCAGAAAGAATCCACCGACAGCGGACGCCAGTAAGAGAAACAGGGCTATGGGTAACCACCATTGCGCCTGCTTCCGAGGCATGAAACTCCAGTTCTGGTTGATTACGGTTTTATCTGGGGTAAAGTACCCCAGGTGATCTTATCAGATTCGCTAACCAGTTTCTTTTCTTTAGCCATCTCCCGAACTTTCAGCAACGTAGTGTTTACATCCGTAGTTATTCTTACCCATTCGGGAACTGATGGAAGCCAGTACGGGGAGTTAATCCGTACTATCTTAAGGTCTTTCAGGTGGAGATATATACCGAATTTGTCGTGTTGCAATTTACACCTGCATCCATGTTTTTTATTTTCCCCACTACCTCCTGTATTACCTCATCAGGGGTAGAGGCGCCGGCTGTAACGCCTATACTACATTTTCCTGTAAACCATGAGTCCTGTAGTTCTTTAACGGTTTCCACCGAGTGAGTAGGCACCCCCCGGGCCTGGCAAATCTCGGCTAAGCGTCGTGTATTAGCGCTACCTTTGCCGCCTATCACAATCATAGCATCTACTGTTCCGGCCAGTTCGACGGCTGCTTCCTGCCGTTTTTGAGTGGCATCACATATTGTATTTATTATGCGGATTTCCATACCTGATGGCAAGAGCTCATCAATGATGCTTTTTACGAATTCCTTAAATGCTTGAGGATTCTGAGTTGTTTGAGAGAGAATGCCCAGGCGCCGCGGATATTTAGTAAACAGATTTTTTAATGACGGTTCCTTAGAAACCCTTCCACCGATTCCCGCCCATTCCAATACCCCTTTAACCTCAGGATGATCGGCGTCACCGAAGATAACGACCGAAAACCCGGACTCGGCTAATCTTCTAGCTGCTTTTTGTTCCCGGTTTACCCAGGGGCAGGTTGTATCCACAATGTTTAAGGAACGGGATTTAAGCTCGCCTAATACTCCGGGACCTACACCGTGGGTGGTGATGGCTACAATGGAGTTTTTCAATTCGGCTATGTTGTTAACGGGGGAAATGCCCTTTTGAGACAATCTCTCAACCACCTGTTCGTTATGAACGATATGACCCAGGGTCTGGAGTTTTCCATAGCGGTGGCTTGCTGCGTCCAGCAGGCTAAGAGCGCGCCGGACTCCATAACAGAACCCCATTTCCGTTGCCAGTTTAACTTCCAAACTTGTCTTCCTTTAAAGCTGTTAGAACGGTTGTTGTTTGATTGGCCGTTGCCTGGAGATTTTCTCCGTAAACTCCACGATAGTCAGGAGGAAGAAGGTCAGCTATGTGTTTCATAATATAGGTAGTAAGGGAAGCGATTTCTTGCTTGAATGGCTCGTTGGTTGAAATGGGAAGCGAAAAAGGCTGGCCAATGTTGACCATTACCCTGGGGCGATGCAGCCACCAAAAAGGGCCCCGCATTTTCTCAGTGCCGTAAATACCAACAGGTAGAAGCTGGGAGCGGGATTCGCGCGCAATCATAACTACACCGGGTTTGCCTGTTTGTAAGCGTCCATTACGGCTCCTTGTACCTTCGGGATATATACCGAGTACTTTTCCATCCTTGAGTGCTTGATTGGCATTACGTAACGTAGCGCGGTCCACCGATCCGCGTTTTACTGGAAAAGCCCCATATGCTTTCATAATCCAACCTCCAGGGGGGCGAAATAATTCTTCCTTGGCCATAAATATTATCCACCTGGGAAAGCTTGCAGCTAATAGCGGGATGTCGGCGGTGTTAAGGTGGTTGGAGACCAGAATAAGAGAACCGCTTCGGGGCACATTCTCACGTCCGTTTACTTTATGTCTGGTGAGGAGCGTGAAAAGCACTTTAAAAAATGTAATGGTAATAAAATACAAAACAGGCACGTATCTACCCCACAGAAACCACTAACAAGTCTCGGAAGGTGGCTTACCTAAAGCCAGAGCGCATATCTTATTGGCCACCTGCTCGGCTGAGAGGCCTTCTGTATCCAGTATATAGGCATCGGTGGCTGGTTTCAAAGGGGAAGCCTGGCGGTGGATGTCCATATCATCGCGGCTCTGGAGATCGGCCAGGACTTCATCGTAATTTACTTTTGGGGACTGGCCTAAAAGCTCCTGATAGCGGCGGCGAGCCCGTTCCAGAGGAGAAGCAGCCAGAAATATCTTTAGATCCGCCTGGGGCAGAACGACGGTACCGATATCACGTCCGGCCATGACCAACCGGCCTTCTATAGCTATGCGTCGCTGATGGCGGACAAGGGATTCGCGGACTTCGGATACTTTTGATACCAGTGAAACAGACTTTTCCACAGGAGCGCTGCGAACCTGCTGGGTTACGTCCTTACCATCCATAAGAATATTATTCTGCCCGTTCTTTCCCGTTGTTGTTAGCTGGAAGGTAGTGTTGGCGCTCATACGGGATAGTGCGGCCTCGTCGTCAAAAGGGATTTTTTGCTCGATGGCTTTCCAGGTAAGCGCCCGGTACATCGTCCCGGTATCAACAAAACGGTAACCAAGCCTGCTGGCTACCATTCTCCCTACAGTACTTTTACCTACAGCCACCGGGCCGTCTATTGCAATAAGCAGCGCTTTTTTAGCGCCAGTGGGGTAAGGTTGCGTCAAACTAACCTCAATAACAAATCAGTGGTCTTATATTGGGAAATTATCCTGAGTTATTATAGCCTAACAGAGGGGGAGAATTCAACCTACAGCCGGGCCTTTAAAGATAATTTTAAAATGTTGACTATGAAGGCTATATGGGATATGTTTATAATATACATAGCCATAGTGGAGGGTTAGCATGCCGGATACAATAAAAAGGGCAAGATATTTCTTAGACATTAAGCCGGAGCTCCGCAACAGGGTTAAAGCCCTCGCAGCTTTAAAGGGTAAAACCATGAAGGAGTGGCTGACTGAAGCAATAGTCGCAAAATTAGAAGATGAAATAGATACGGCTGAAGGCCTGGCATCCTTAGCCGATATTGAAGGCTCAATGTCTCTGGATATTTATCTTGAATCGCGAAAGGATAGAAAGGTACAACCCAGGTAATCGCTGTACACCTTTGAATCACCATAAATAAAATATTGCTATATGCGGCCTGCGCCCGGTGGCATCTCGCCAAAGGAAGCACAATTAGATAAATGTATCGGATAGAACTAAGGCGGAAGGCTCAAAGTTCCTTAGATAGGCTACCTGAAACTGATTTCGATTCGGTTTTAAATGCAGTAAAGAATTTGGCAAATTCACCAAGGCCAAAAGGGGTTGAAAAAATAAAGAGTGCGGGCCTGTGGCGAATACGCCAGGGAGATTATAGAGTAGTTTACAGTATTGACGATAAGCAGCAACTTATTATTGTAGTGCGTATCGGGCATCGGCGAGAAGTATACGGGTCAATTTGACCCAGATATTAAGAAAACGAAAGTATCCGTCTGTTGCATAAGATTACTGGTAAAATCCTGGCATGAGAGGTGAAACAGGGAAGCTTAGTAAACTACACGTACTGGATATCAACTTTCGTTCGTTTGACATCCCGCCACCATACGAACTCTCCCTTTTAAATCTGCCATTCACCCCTGCGGATGGCCCAGACAATTACGTGACAAAAACGGCTGTTGCTATCACGGTGGTCCAGAGTCCGCCTTTGTTGCCCTCGGCCGATTGAGAAAGATGGCTGGTCCTGAAAAATGTGCCGCTAGCCCGATATACTTTCTTGCGCTCGTCCCATGCCTGATCCGGGTCAAAGGGTATGCCC
>JACVQG010000190.1 GCA_015661045.1 Dehalococcoidia bacterium
AGGCTAAGACTGTTTTATTATGGCGGTTAATTGTTTTCAGCCCATATGTAAATACAAAGGAAGTTAAGCCAGCGGATGTGCCTAAGTCATGGAAAGATTTCCTGGATCCCAAGTGGGCAGGCAAGATGAGTTTCACCGACCCCAATATTGGCCCGGGTACCAATCAATACATGGTAGTGTTGATGGAAAACGGGATTTGGAACGAGACCTATATCAAAGACCTTTACAAGCAGAAACTGGTATTTCCCGGCTCCGTGCCTGATGAATTCAATCTGTTGGCCAGGGGCGATAGAGTGTTGATGATTCGGGGGTCCGATTCTGATGTAGGCAAGTTTGCGGTGGAAGGTGCGCCGATACAGGCAATAGATATAAAAGAGGGAGTTGTGTACTCAACCGGTTCCATGTCTGCCATAGCAGGAGGGCCAAACATCAATGCCACAAAAGTCCTGATGAACTGGTTGCTATCTAAAGAAGGCCAGATCGCTACTGGCAAAGCCCAGAGTATGCAAATGTTACGTACGGACGTGCCCGATTTCCGACCCAAGGCAGCACAGGTACAGTTCTCCAAGACCTTTGTGGAGAATATCGACAATTTGAATAAAGCAACCCAGATGTTTCGCGATAAGTGGTTCGATAAGTTAGTTGGAAGGTAAAAGTAGTTACTGATAAATAATTTAGTGGGAGGAATGTGTGATGAAAAGATGGTTATCTGGTAGTTTAATAATAGCAACAGTATTTGTGATAGTGATACTGGCTGCCTGTACACCCAAAGCTGCGCCGGCTACTCCGACTCAAGCGCCAACAGCGCCTACGACGCCGGCATCTCCCACGTCCAACGTCTCACCTCCCACCTCTCAGGATGCCGCATGGGATAAAGTGGTTGAAGCCGCTAAAAAAGAGGGCAAGATTAATTTCTATAACTGGTATTTCACCGAAGGGCGTGGTGGCAGGGTGCTTGAACAAGCCTTTGAAGCGAAGTATGGCATAGAGTTATCTGCCATCCAGGGCCGGGGCGCCGAGTTCACCGAACGCCTGAAGACCGAGAAGCGCATCGGCCAGATGGTTGCCGACGTAGTGGAAGGTTCATCACTACACATGGAGAACATGAGACTGGCTGAACTGCTCAAGCCCACAATAGATATGCCTGTAATGAAGGAAAAAGACGTCTGGCACATGGTGCCTAACTACCATAACAAAGATGCCTTCTACCTGAACTATCAACGTATGTTTCTCACTATGTTCATGAACACCAACCTGGTAAAACCGGGAGAGGAGCCAAAGGGACTGATGGATCTCCTGGACCCCAAGTGGAAAGGCAAGCTCATAATCTCCGACCCTGTGGTCAGTGAGATTGCATCACGGTTCGTTCTCTATACATCACAGAAACGGGTACCCGATGATTTCCCCACTCGCCTGGGACGTCAGCAGTTAATATTTGATCCCAGCACGCCGGGGGCAGCCCTCAAGCTGGCGCAAGGTAATGCTTCAATAGCCATCTTGCTGGCTACCCTGGACGTTTCTAATTTGGTCGCCGAAGGAGCGCCTATCCGGGTACTGGACATCAAGGAAGGGACGATGGTGGATGCGTTATCCATGGGGGCTGTGAATAACGGGCCGCATCCTAATGCAACTAAGGTGTTCCTCAACTACATACTCAGTCCGGAAGGGCAAAAGCTGATGGCTGACAAATCTCTTTCTTATCCTGTGCGCAAGGGCATAACGGCCAATGTGCCCCCGGCCATGCAGTTGGAACCATCCAATCCACTCCTCATTGACCCCGCTGCCGTCGAGTTCGTAGCCAAAGCATTCAGGGAGAAGCAGATGGTATCCGCACTTAAACCTAACTAAATAACCTTTTCAGAATCGCTGGGGCAATTCATGAATTGCCCCAGCTTATTATCAGTTTGGGGAATAGAGAGCGGTATCTTCTTTCTCTGTATAGAATAAACAGGCGAGTGAAATGGGGCGCTCCAAGAGTGCGTATGCCAGACCCAGTTGAAAGGAGTTGGTAATGAAAAGATGGTTAAATGGTGGTTTAGTATCGGTAGCTATAGCACTGATTTTTATGCTGGTAGCCTGTACACCGCAAAGTGCATCTGCACCTCCAGCAGCGGTACCCCAGGGTACTACAGCCCCGGCAGCAAAGGCCGCGCCAGTTGTCAGTGCAGAGCAAGCTGCCTGGGACAAGGTGGTGGAAGCAGCTAAAAAAGAGGGAAGACTAAACTTTTACACCTTCTATTTCACTGGGGACAAAGGGATGGCGATGGCCAACGCCTTTGAGAACAGATATGGCATCAAGCTGGACATCATAACCGGACGCGGGTCGGAGTTCACCGAGAGGCTGAAGACTGAGCAGCGTATGGGGCAAATGACAGGTGATGTTGTAGCCACGTCGTCAACTCACATGGAGAATATGCGGCAAGCTGGATTGCTCATCCCTTCCCTGGACTTACCTGTTTTGAATGAAAAGGATGTGTGGGCAATACATCCTACCTTCCACAATAAAGAAGGATATTACCTGGATTACCAGCGTTACTTCCTGACCACATTCATAAACACTAATCTGGTTAAACCCGGCGAGGAGCCTAAGTCCTTTGCAGACCTGTTGGCCCCCAAATGGAAAGGGAATCTGATAATGGCGGATCCTGTACTCAGTGAATCTCCATCCCGCTTTGTTCTCTTCATCCAGCAGAAACGTCTGTCCGAAGATTATCCAACCCGTCTGGGGCAACAAGACCTTAAATTCGACCCCAGCACTGTCGGAGCAGTCGCCAAACTAGCTCGTGGAGAAGCCGCCGCAACTGTATTTGTTTCTACTATGGAGGCAATCCAAATGGCTGCTGAAGGAGCGCCTATTCGCATAGTTGATATGAAAGAGGGCACTGTAACAGATACTGAAGCCATGGGGGCTATAAAAGGTTCACCACACCCTAACGCAGCCAAGGTCTTCCTCAATTTTATATATAGCCAGGAAGGTCAGAAGCTGCTTGGTGAGAAAATCAAGACTTTTCCGGTGCGTAAAGGGATAATCGCTAATGTACCTCAGGCCATACAGCTAGAGCCGTCCAATCCCCTTGTGGTAGACCTGGAAGGAGTGCAAATGACGGCCAAAGCTTTTCGGGATAAACAATTTGTATCACAGCTTAAACCTAAATAATTGGTCTTTTGCATAATCGTAGAGGCAATTCATTAATGAATTGCCTCTACTTTTTACCACACTGATGGCTCGATGGCGGCTGCTTTCGGCGAGGTATCAATACCGCGTTATCCTGTTAATCCACGTCGAATCCCCCTATACCCAAAAACCGAGGTCTGGAGTATAATAACGCCATATTAATTCCTGAAATACAAATTTAAAGGAGGCGCCTTGGCTTACAAATACGTCTTGCTGAACAAAGAGAACCACATCGCAACCCTTATCCTTAACCGCCCTGAGCGGCTTAATGCCCTCGGCCAGTTCGTGAATAAAGAGATAGAGGCCGCCATAAAAGAGGTAGGCCAGGATGATGATGTGCGGGTCCTGGTGGTGACGGGTGCGGGCCGGGCCTTCTGCGCCGGCGGTGACTTTAAGGGTGGGGAAGGGACGCCGGCCTCTTATGCAACCGGTAAACAGCGTCCCTCTGAGTTGGCCCGCGCTGTACGCGCCTATACCCGTGGCATAGCCTGGTCGCTCCAGAATCTGGAGATACCCACCATCGCCATGGTAAACGGTGTCGCAGTCGGGGCAGGCTTCGACATAGCCCTGGCCTGCGATATGCGTGTAGGCTGCGAGAACTCGCGTTTCAAGGTTGCCTGGACTGCCCGCGCTCTGACTACTGCTTTCGGCACAACCTGGTTCCTTCCCCGCATTGTGGGTCTGGGAGTGGCCAATGATCTTATCTTCACCGCTCGCATGGTAGAGTCTCAGGAGGCATTCCAGCTACATATATTGAACCGCCTGATCCCAGCCAAAGACCTTCAGAGAGAGACCATGGCGTTGGCCGAATCCTTAGCCAAAGGCCCGCCTTTAGCCCTTCGCCAGAGTAAGATAAACATATATAAGGGATTAGAGATGGACCTGGATACCGCTCTGGCCTTGCTCGCCTCTGCCCAGTCCCAACTTTTCCTGACAGATGACCAGTCCCAACTTTTCCTGACAGATGACTTTGTCGAAGCCACAAAAGCCTTCCAGGAGAAACGCGAGCCAGTATTTAAGGGTCAGTAAAATGTCACCGAAAATAAGCGAGGTAATAAACCAGCAAACCGATGTGCTGATTATCGGGGGAGGCGGCGCGGGGCTGAAGGCCGCCATAGCTGCACGGGAGAAAGGCTCAGAGGTATTGCTGGTATCCAAATCCCGTGCAGGTTTTGGCAACAACACCGCTATTGCCAGAGGGGCCTTTGCCGCCTCCGGAGGCTGGCGTGACTCCCGCGATAATAGTACAGTCCACGAAGAGGATACCCTGCGTAGTGGGCGTTTTATCAATAATGCCCGGCTGGTTCAGACACTCACCCGGAATAGCCCGCAGCAGGTATATGACCTGGAGAAATTTGGCGTCAACTTCATCAAAGTTGAGGGGATGTACCGGCTGGGCCACGTACCCGGGCATACCTACCC
>JACVQG010000191.1 GCA_015661045.1 Dehalococcoidia bacterium
GCACCTGCCTTATATTTGATTTGGGGATAGCTTTTTCTTTCATAAACCTGACCGCCGTCAATATATCAAAGATAAGAAGTATTGTCAATTGATATTTAACAAAATTTCTTGAAATTTACCTCAGAGTATGATATAAATCTTTCGTCCGGCCTTTTTTATTTAATAAACGCGATGTGCAATTTAATAACCTGACGAGATGTCATCCTGGAGGAGTCCTTCCCCCATTTACTCCGAAAGGACAAAGAATGACAACATCCTCAATTGATTAGCGTGTATCTTCAAAATAACTTGCACACGAGTTAATAATTTTTGGGAACTCCAGAATAAGCCCACTATAACTCATTATCTTCAAAAATTGGCAGTGTTAAATAAAGCGCTAAAAAGGAGGGTATATGCCAGACTATCAGGTTATCGGTAAACCGGTGCCGCGGGTGGATGCCAAGGTTAAGGTTACTGGCCAGGCGGTCTACGCCGCAGATTTGATATTACCGGGTATGCTCCACGGGAAAGTATTACGCGCCCCTTACGCACATGCCCGAATTGTTAACATAGATACATCCAGGGCGGAAAAACTGCACGGAGTAAGGTCCGTAGTTACAGGGAAAGATTTTCCCCAGACTAAATTCGGTTTCTTGCCCAGCACGCGGGACCGCGTGGCCTGGCCCAGGGATAAGGTTCGCCATTACGGTGAAGCTGTAGCCGCTGTGGCTGCCATTGATGAGGACCTTGCGGAGGAAGCCCTTGACCTGATACAGGTAGAGTATGAGGAGCTTCCGGCCCTCCTGACAGCTCAGGATGCCCTTAAAGAGGGGGCTATCGCTATTCACGACCATGCGAAAAATAATATTGCCTTCAAACACAATTTTCATTACGGCGATGTAGAGAGGGGATTTGCTCAGTCGGATTATGTGAAGGAAGCGGTTATTAATAGCCAGAGAGTTTCCTGCGGCTTTCTGGAGCCACACGCTATTTTAACCCATGTGGATGCCTCAGGACGGGTGGTCATCCAGGCATCCAAGCAAAGTCCGTATATCGTTTGGAGACATTTCTGCCGCGGTATGGATTTGCCCCTGGGCAAAGTGCGGATAATCAATCCCTATATAGGCGGGGGGTTCTCCGGCAAACAGGACCCCTTCGATATAGATTTTGCCGCTGTCGGTCTGGCTATGAAGACAAACCGTCCGGTGAAAATAGTTATGAGCCAGGAAGAGGTACTGGCTACACAACGCCAGAGGCATGCTAAAGAGACCTGGATTAAAATGGGCGTTAAAAAAGATGGGACTCTGGTAGCCTGCGATGCCCGCCTGATAGCTGAGGGGGGCGCTTATGCCTGCGTAAGTCCTTTAAATATCCAGATATTCGGTGAGTCCGGCCTGGTCTTTCCCTACCGCATACCCAATGTAAGGTATGAAGGTATTCGGGTATATACGAACCGCGCCCCCTGCGGTGCGGTCCGGGGGCAATCCCTGGTTATTGCCCGGTATGTGGCTGAAACTATTCTTAGTATGGTAGCCGATGACATGGGGTTAGACCAGTTTGAAATACGCTTGAAGAACGCCTACCGGAACGGCGATGTCAGCCCCCACGGTATGCATGTCGAAAACCTGGACCTGGTAGGCGCATTTGAGAAAGTAGCCAAGCAGATAGGCTGGTATGAACGGAAGAAGAACCCTATCCCCAATCGCGGTATTGGCTTTGGAGCTATTGCTCTGGGAACCGGGCTGGCCCGTATCTCCGGATATACCGCCTCCGGGGCAGTGGTCAAGGTTACGGAAGATGCCTCAGTCAACGTTATCTATGGCGGCACTGAGATAGGCCAGGGCATAGATACAGTGGCTGCCCAGGTGGCGGCGGAGGTATTGGGTGTGACGGTGGATGATGTTACTGTGGATGCGGAGGATACCGATTACAGCATCCTGGAGGCCGGCATGTATGCTTCCAGAGGTACAGTTCACATATCCGGTAGCATTAAAGCTGCTGCCGAGGACGCCCGGCGGCAAATAGCTGAAGCAGCCGCCCGGAAGTTTGAGGTTCCAGTAGAGGATATCGAGTTGCGGGACCGCCGGGTCTTTTCCAAAAAACGTCCGGATAAAAGCGCTTCCCTGCTGGATATTGTCCGGGAGTCTTACTACGGCCAGGGTAAACCCATATACGGCCGCGGCTCCTTTGTGCCGCCTTATCTGGAGTTCCCCGGTATAAAAGGGGCGCAACTCATAGGACATCCCTTTGAATATGCCGCCATCGTTCAGGCCATCGAAGTGGAGGTTGATCCGGAGACGGGTAAGGTGTCAGCGCTTAAATCAGCTCTGGCGGATGAGCTGGGTCAGCCTATCAACCCCATGCTCCTGGCCGGGCAGATGGAAGGTGGTACACTGGCCAGTATGGGGCAGACTTTGTTCGAAGATTGCCCTGTAGATAAAAAAGGCCGCCCCCTCAATACCAATTTCTTAGAGTACAAAATGCCTACATCCCTGGATGCTCCGAAACAGGTAACTGACCATGTAATCTGTCCCAATCCCCATACCGCCTTCGGCGCCAAAGGTGGTGGGGAGATAAGCACCAATACCTCTTTGCCAGCTATGGCCAATGCCGTTTGCGCCGCCACCGGCGTGAAGTTCACCGAGTTACCCATTACACCTCAGAAAATTGTCGCCGCCTGGAAAGAAAAGAAAAAGATTTCGAACTGAAGGGATATTTTTATTGGCGATTATACACTTGACGCAAATCATAGAAGTGGAAGAATAGGGGAATGGAATCTTTATGGCAATGGATATTCGCCACTATTGGATTGGTGGCTTTTCTGATGGCTATCCAACCATTTACTCAATTTATTTGGGGGCGACCCAAGATTGACATGGAATTTAGAGCTAGAGACTCCGATACTTCAAGATATTTAGATATATTATTATTTAACAGACCGATGAGGAATCAATTTCTTAGGATAATCAAGGTGCGTCGGGATAAGGCAGAAGATGTTTTTGTAACATGCAATATCACAAACATTCAAACTGATGAAATATATGTTGAGACCCTGATTCCGAAAATTCGAACTATTCATGAAGAAAAAGAAGCAATATCACTACCAGCTTCGACAACACCAGCTTTAATTACACTAATAGGTGCTTTTGATAATGGAAAGGTTATAATAAAGGAGAACAATAAGGTACTAATACCTGGCAAATATAGTCTGACGGTTATAGCGCATTATGCGGAGCTTACAGTGAAAAAACAAGCGTATTTCGCTGTTGGTGTCAAACCTTATGAACTTTGTTGGAATGCTATAAGTTCCTCGTAAGGGAGTTTCTAAGAAGCAATGAGTTTAAGTAGTGTATCCCTGAATAAATATTAATCTGTATCAAGTATATAATTGCGTTTTTATTAATCACCCATACGCAGTTGCGCTGGGTATTTTGAATATGAAAATATAGCTTAATGCATATCCCTTCCCCCCTTGAGGGGGGAAGGCTAGGATGAGGGTGATAATACCCCTCACCTTAATCCTCTCCCACAAGGGGCGAGGAAATTGTCGGATGCTATTTTCGAGGGAGGAAATATGAGACAGGTAGCCTATGTAGATTTGACTAACCGGAAGGTGACCATAAAGCCCATCCCCGAGGATTTGCTGCGTATGTTTCTCGGCGGACGTGGTATGGGCGCTTATCTCCTTTACAATCACTCTGAAAAGGGGATAGATCCCCTGAATCCGGAAAATCCGCTTATCTTTTCAGCCGGCTTCATGGGCGGGCAGTTTGCCAATGCCATGGGGAGATGCCATGTAACCGGCAAATCACCGGATACGGGTCATTACGGCGACTCCAATATCGGCGGCGCTCTGGGCGCCGAGATGATGTATGCGGGCTTCCAGCACATCGTAATTACCGGCAAAGCCAAAACGCCCACCTATCTTCTTGTGGACAACGGCCAGATACAGTTCCGGGATGCCTCAAAGCTGTGGGGGCTGGACACCTATGAGGTGCAACTGCGGCTCTGGGACGAGCTTCAGGACCCCGATGTAAAGATTGCCTGCATCGGTGAGGCCGGTGAGCGGAAAGTAGGGTTCGCCTGTATCCGCCACCAGCTCAAGCGTGCAGCGGGTCGGACGTGAGCGGAAAGTAGGGTTCGCCTGTATCCGCCACCAGCTCAAGCGTGCAGCGGGTCGGACGGGACAGGGCGCAGTGATGGGTTCCAAGAACCTTAAAGCTGTGGCACTGAGAGGCAGCCAGAGCTTGTCGGTAAAGCACCCTGAGAAGCTGCTGGAAATCACCCGCCGCCAATATGACTACGCACGGCGCACCAAGATATTCGAGATAACCAAGCGATGGAGCAATCTATTTGCCTGGGTAGTGAATAACGAGCGGGAGGGCATAGTTGTCCGGAACCACCGGTCTAATTACTTCCCCGAGGGTTACGGCCATATAGATGTAGACATCTTCCTGGAGAAGTATAGTGAGAAGATGCTGGCCTGCCAGCAGTGCGCTATGCACTGTCAGCACCGCTTCACCATAAAAGAGGGGCCTTATAAAGGAGTCATGGGGGAGGGTCCTGAGTGGATTGCTCCGGTCCTTTTCGGCGCTTTTGCCGGTAACACCGAATGGGACAAAGCCCTGATGTGCTTCGAGAAGACTAACCGTTACGGCATTGACTCGCTCACCTATGGCCTGTACCAGGGCTGGCTGATGGACATCTATGACCGTGGGCTTCTGAGCAAAGAGGCCACCGGCGGCATAGACTTCAACTGGGGTTCTGCAGAAGCTATGGAAAAGCTGCCGGAACTGATAAACAAAGGCGAGGGTCTTGGTAAGGTAATATCCCACGGCGCTGAGGAGGCGATAAAACATCTCGGCCCGGAGACTGGCGAGTTCCTCTACCGCTGCGGCCGAGGCCTTACCAATGAACCGGTCAACGACCGCATCCTGCGGGCCACCTGCCTGGGCGACCAGACCTCTAACCGGGGCAACGACCACCTGAGAGGCCGCTGCAACCTGGAGTTCATGGGCTTGCCCGCCGACGTGCTGTCAAAGATAATCGGGCGTCCCACCAACCCTGACCCCTACGCATGGGATACCAAAGCCTTCTTCGCTATGTGGCAGCAGAATCTCAACACCATGTCTGATTGTCTTGGTCTATGCAAATTCTGGACGCAGTGGTTTGCGCCGGACCTGTTCGGTTTTGAGCAACCGTTGGAGGTCATCAACGCTGTTACAGGCTGGAACATGACGAAAGAGGAATTGTGGACGATTTCCGAGCGGGGTTGGAACATGGAGAAGATGTTTAATGTCAGGGACGGGGAAGACCGCCGGCATGACACTCCGCCAAAAATATTCTTTGAGCCTATTAAAGAAGGAGCCAGGAAGGGCTTGTGCCTGGAGCCGGATAAATGGAATGCCCTGCTGGACGAATACTACGAACTACGGGGATGGGACAAGAATGGCATACCCAGGCCTGAGACCCTCAAGCGTTTGAAGCTGGATAAGGAACCGAGCCACATTTTATAGTGTAGCAAATCTCCTCTCCCTTGAGGGGAGAGGACAAAAGGTGAGGGTGAACAATAATAACTGTTTAACATCACCCTCATCCTAACCTTCTCCCCTCGAGGGAGAAGGTATTCCATAGCCAGCTTCTTATAAGTCTAACTTCGTCCTCGCGCGTTGGGGCCTCGCCGTTTAGCCTTGCCTCCAGAAGAC
>JACVQG010000192.1 GCA_015661045.1 Dehalococcoidia bacterium
TGGCGGCTCCGACGGGATTCGAACCCGCGTTCTCGACCTTGACAGGATCGCATGTTTGGCCACTACACCACGGAGCCGTTATTAAAAGATATGGGAAATAGTAAGAAAGAGCGCTGAAGTTGGCCCGGTTGCACACCGTATGGACTATGTTTCTTCCAACTTTCCTTTGCCAGTGTATCAGGCAAGCTGGAACATGTCAAGAATAATGGCGGCCCCGTGTTAATTCGGCGTTTAAGGTGGAATCAGAGGTTGATGAGTTTATTACACAAGCCATAGCCGATATGCCTTCGTTCCCAGTGGTAGACTATTATCAATACTGGACTGACTTGACTGACAATGAAGTGCTTTCCCTTCTTAACCCCCATCCCTCTGCTAACAGAGGGATACTAACTGCCTGTCCTTAGACATCTCTAATCGTCAAAGTGGCCAGGAATTCGCTGTTCTTTTGAGTCTTTGATAATCTCTCGATAACGAGCTCAGTTGCCTCTGTAGGATTGTTGGAGTTCGAACCGACCATAGATACCATTCGACGTAAAAGCCAAACCTGTTTAAGGGTGTTTTCATCCAGCAGAAGCTCTTCCCGCCTGGTCCCGCTTCTCTGAATATCCATAGAGGGGAATATCCGCCTCTCTGCAAGCCTTCTGTCCAGATGAAGTTCCATATTACCAGTGCCTTTAAATTCTTCGTATATTAAATCATCCATCCGGCTACCGGTATCCACCAGACAGGTAGCCAGGATAGTCAGGCTGCCTCCTCCGCCGATTCCATTCTTCTCGGTATTTCTAGCTGCTCCAAAGAAACGTTTTGGCGGATACAGGGCTACGGGGTCTATACCACCTGAAAGGGTACGCCCGCTGGGTGGCATGGATAAGTTATAGGCCCTGGTCAACCGCGTTATGCCATCCAGAAGAATAACCACATCCTTCCCTGTCTCAACGAGCCGTTTAGCTCGCTCCAGGGCCAACTCCGCTACGCGGGTATGGGTTTCAACAGGTTCGTCAAAGGTAGCGCTTATTACTTCGGCCTTGACCGATCGTTTCATATCGGTGACCTCTTCGGGTCTTTCACCGATAAGGGCGATCATCAAGTGTATATCCGGATGGTTAGTGTATATAGCATTAGCTATACTCTTTAATAACATAGTTTTGCCAGCCTTAGGCGGTGAGACGATAAGGCCCCGCTGCCCGCGGCCTATAGGAGCAATTAGGTTTATTAATCGGGTTGATAGGTTGTTTGGCACGGTTTCCAGATTTATTAACCGGTTAGGGAAGGTCGGAGTAAGGGAGCCGAAGGATGGCCTGTTTTTTGCCGCTTCAGGGTCCATACCATTTACTGCTTCCACCCGGAGCAAACTGTGGTACTTCTCACCATCCTTGGGCGGTCTAACCTGACCGGTCAACTTATCGCCAGTTCGCAGGCTAAATCGGCGTATTTGGGACTGAGAAACATAGATATCATTAGATCCGGGCATCAGGGTTTCCTGCCTCAGGAATCCATAGCCTTCCTCCATAATCTCCAGTATCCCACCCTTAAAGATAAGGCCCTGCTGTTCTGTTTGAGCCTGAAGTAATCGCAGCACCAGGTCCTGTTTCTTCATCACGCCGTAGCCGGTGACTCCCAGCTCCTTGGCGATATCCATCAATTCTTCTTTAGTTTTGACCTCTAGTTCAGCAATATTCACTTTAGTAACCTCGCAAATATGATTGTACCCCCGAACAATACCCGGGGAATATCAAATATAAAGAGATTGTTTAGCAACCTCTGGAAAATAAATAACGTCTCCCTATCCCAAAGCAGCCTCTTTGAGTGTGCCCCTGTGGTCTGGAAAATAATACGACAATTCATGATTTGCGCATGAAGGGCAGGGGTGGTTGAGCGCCCTCGCGAAATACTTCTCTGGCAGCGCCAATAAATCTACGGAATAAAGGATGGGGACGGTTAGGACGAGACCGGAATTCCGGGTGAAATTGTGTTCCCAGCATAAACGGATGGTTTTCTAATTCACATATTTCTACCAGTTGGCCGTCAGGGGAAAGGCCGCTAGCCTTCAGTCCGGCTTTGTCTAACGCTTCACGGAACTGGTTATTAAATTCATAGCGATGGCGGTGCCGTTCATAAATAAGGTTTTCATCATAGGCGCAACGGGCTAACCGGCCAGGCACCAAACAACAGGGATAAGCGCCCAGCCGCATCGTTCCGCCTTTAGTTTTCAGATCCCTTTGCTCGGGCAATATATCTATTACTGGATATGGGGTAGAGGGATTGAACTCGGTAGAATTAGCCAGCTTGCTCTGGAATACATATCGGGCAAATTCTATCACCATTACCTGCATCCCCAGACATAATCCGAAGTAGGGTATTGAATTCTCACGGGCATAACGGGCTGCTTCAATCATTCCCTCGATGCCTCTATATCCGAATCCACCGGGCACTATAATACCCTGCGCCGACCGCAAAAAGGTATCCACTGAACCCTTTTCCAGTTCCTCGGCGTTGATCCAGTTAATATTGACATCGCGTTCAAGAGACAACGCAGCATGGCTTAAAGCCTCTTTTACCGATAGATAGGCGTCCTTGAGTTCCACATACTTACCGACTAGAGCAATCTGAACGGGCTCATGGGGAGTTTTAAGTTTCTCAACTAACCGTTCCCATTCCTCCATGTCTTGATCATCCCACTTTAACCCCAGCTTCTCCATCAAAATATGCCCTAACCCGGCCCTTTCCAGAACCAGTGGCACCTCGTAGATTGTTGAGACCGTTGGTAAGGCGATCACTGCCCGTTTTTCCACATCGCAAAATAGAGAGACTTTTTCTTTTATCCCTTCGGAAACTTCGTAATCACTGCGGCACAGTATAACATCGGGCTGGATGCCTATCCTCCGCAGTTCATTGACGCTGTGCTGGGTAGGTTTCGTTTTAAGCTCTCCGGTGCTGGAGATGTAAGGGAGAAGGGTTAAATGGACATAGAGAACATTATCACGCCCTACATCCTTCCGCATCTGCCGGATAGCTTCCAAAAAAGGTAACCCCTCGATGTCTCCCACCGTGCCGCCGACCTCGACAATAACAACATCTGCGTCATTGTTTTTAGTAAGCCCCTGAATGCGTTCCTTAATCTGGTTGGTAACATGAGGCACAACTTGAATAGTGCCGCCCAGAAAATCACCACGCCTCTCACGGGCAATAACTGAGCTATAAATTTGGCCGGTGGTAACACTGGAGGCGGTAGTTAAATCTACATCAATAAAGCGTTCATAATGGCCTAAATCAAGGTCCGTCTCGGCCCCATCCTGAGTAACGAAAACCTCGCCGTGCTGGTAGGGGGACATGGTGCCCGGATCTACGTTGAGGTATGGGTCGAGTTTTTGGGCTAACACCGAAATCCGGTGGCTTTTCAGGAGACGTCCAATGGAGGCGACAGTGATACCTTTGCCTATTGAACTTACGACGCCCCCGGTTACAAAGATGTACTTTGCCATCAAATCCTTAAAATAGAGGCCGTAAACAGGAAGCTATACCCATTTCGAAAGAAAATATCTTTTATTCGCCTGTGCCAAAACATAATCAGCAGTAATTAACCTTAAAACGTAGTAGTCTCATTTATACAGCAAAGAGGATTCGATTAGTAAGAAGACAATATACCGAAGCTCTTAGTTATTCTATATCAATTATTTATCGCCTGTCAACTAATAATTAGTGATGGTTTTCCAAAACTTTCCTGAATCCAGCAGGTCTCTTAGCTGCAATCGAAAACCCCCGTCCGCCGCAGGCGGGCTGCCCCCTTTACGTAAAGGGGATTAGGGGGTTTCCGTCTTGCACATCTATGCTCCAGATTCCCGACATGTCAGAATAGAACTGGTAAATAAGTAAATCCGCCTTGCTTATACCAACAAGGAATAACAAAAACCAAAAGTTATTCAGCCAAGATATTAAAGGTCCAGCTTGTGCAATCCCAAGCTTTCCATAAAGGCCTCCAGGCGGTCTATCGTTTGTGATTCGTCGAATTCCCGTTTATCGGCCATGTTCCCCTCGTAGGTAAGGACCGGTATACCTGCCTTCTGCACACCCAGGCGGAACTCAAGTTGA
>JACVQG010000008.1 GCA_015661045.1 Dehalococcoidia bacterium
CAGGAGGCTTGGCTGCTGGTTCATTGGCCAGTCCTTTCTGTATTATGAGATTAACTGAGGTTCTCCCTTCTCCGCCATCCTACACGTAACCACTAACAAGCCTCTATTAAATAAACTTGGGGTGGGGACGAAAGCTTTCATCCCCACCCCATTGATTTGAAATCCAAATATTTGCAGAAGGTTTTACAGCTTGAACAGCTTTACGGCATTATCTCTTAGAATCTTACGCTTGGTATCTTCCTTCAGTTCCAGCGCCATAAACTGCTCTTTGCAAGCCTTCATACCCAGCGAGTTTGAGCCGAACATTACCTTATCCTGGCCTTTCCATGAATCAATAAAGGCAAAGATTTTTTCCTTATCGGGCATGGCACGGGGTGGGTAAGCCGAGATGTCGCCGTAAACATTGGGGTGTTTCCATACCATATCCATCCACTCATCCACCCAGGGCCACCCCGTATGAGAAAGAACAAAATTCACACTTGGCCATTGTATCGCAATCTCGTCAATATACATAGGTCTACCGGGGTCGCTGGGCATTGATTCTGCTGAGTGTCCGGATTGGAAACCAATCGGGACACCATATTCCAGGGCTTTTACATAGGCGGGGTAATATCTTCTATCGGTGGGGGGCAATCCAAAACCCTGGGGATGGATATAGATATACTTGAACCCGTATTCTTTAACGGCCTTGTCGATTTCCCTCAAACTATCTTCAATCCTGAGAGGGTCATATCCGACGCAACCAACAATTTTCCCCTTGCCTCTTTTTACGAAATCTTGCACCATATCAATGTTTACGTTTACAACCCAGTTGCTATTCACAATGGACCACTGTTTCAGAGCCGTGATGAACACCTTTTCATACCCACAGTCATCGGCCTCTTTTAGCAATTCCTCAAAAGAGTTGAGTCCCAATTTTTTGGCTGCAATCTCCGGATTGCCAAAAGGTTTAAAGGTGCTTTTGAAACCTATCTTCCACTCGTAGGTGGAGAACATCCTCATCCTCTCCTCGGGGAGGAAATAGTGGGGGTAATTCATGATATCTATGGCTTTGATGTCTTCTGTCATTTTTACTCCTTTCATAAACTTATGCCTTGATATAGTTAGACAGGATAACTAGCTTCGGTTTATATGTAAAAACAATGGGTAACTTGCTTTCATTAGCTTAAAGGCAACAGTCGGAGTTGTCAATGGGTTGTGGGCGTATTGCCTTTAAATGGTCCCGTGTTTATAATAATGCATCTTAAGGTATGAGAAGGAGGAAACAATATGTCTAAAGAACAAACCATTCAGCTTATTAAGGATGTAGCGAGTATATATCAGCAGTGCATGATGGAAGCAGCTAGCCTTACCAATGAGCAATTGGATAAAGTGGTGCCTGTGGGAAAGCGCGAAATCCCGGCGCGGACTATCCTCTATAACATGGTGGCACATCCCCGTGAACATTCAATCCATCTACAGAAGATATTGCAAAAGACGGGTTCACCTGCTTCACAGCCCTCTGAAGCTCAGCTTATTTTGAGCGAAGCTGCCGAATCGTTCGGATCTCTGAGCGGCCTGATTGCCCGTACCTCCGACGATGACATGGACAAAGAGTTCGAAGGCCACTCGCTGAGAAAGGTGCTGGATCATGTAATATTCGCTTACGGGCTTTACCTGAATGGAATACAGCAGGCCAAAAAAGCGTAGCTTTGTAAAATTCCAAGCACCAAACACCAAATCCTAAATAAATTCGAATACTAAAATCTAAAATATAACCTTTCGCAGGTGATGTTTCCGCTAAGACTCATTTTGGTTATTTGGATTTCGATATTGTTTAGAATTTAGATATTAGGATTTAGGGTTTTACAATCTGGCAGCCATGATTTGTTCCAGGGTGAAAGATTCGTATTTAGAGATATTGTTGCGGGTATGCTTGATTTTCTTGTAGTCAATGTTGAAGCTATCGAAAAGCGCAACTGCTGCGTACCATTCGACCGGTGCATTAAGTTTCCTCAGGGCTGGAATTCCTACCTGCTCAAAATATCGGGCTGTATTTTTATCATGGGAAAGCGGGCATTCGGGGTCCAGGTAAAAATTAACGCGGTTGTTGGCTACTTCAAAAGCAATAGGATACACATCACATAGTACCACCTTAGCAGAACGAATAGCACACCGATATTGGGAATCCAGGAAAGGACAGCCCGGTTTGAGTTTTAAGACCTCGATGTTACCTGAAGGGGTTAAAATGCAATCTAAATACTGGTTCTCGAAAACGCTTAAAGGCAGGTCTGCGATTTTAGCGATATATTCTTTTTCGCCGGGCATAAGCGAGCCAATTTTATGCTCTTCGCACTCACCACCGCACTCAGCACAAGCCTGCCACCAGCTCCCGTCTCCTTTGAACTCGTTGTGGAATTCGATAAATCGCTCTGGCGGTAATTTAGGAAAACTGGAAATATTCCCCTTCCTGGTCATCGCTATTCTTAAATCTGTCCCCGCTGGGTGAAGAACTGGCTCAGAGCCAGGCGGATAACCGCACCCTTTGTCCATCTTTGCCCATAGGTCTGCTTTAGCTCTTTGGCCATCTTTTCCAGGGCTTCGAGTTGCTCATCCTCCAGATAGACTGTGAATGGTTTTAAGGTTTCTTTGGACATTTTGAGACCTCACCCCCTAACCCCCTCTCTGTCAACGGAGAGGGGGAAAAAAAGAATTCAGGGTTGGTATATAGGGAAACGCTCTATGGCGTACGGAGCCACCCTGCCGCTTCTTTGGCATGGTAGGTAATGATAATATCGGCCCCGGCCCGCTTTATGGCTGTAAGGACTTCCATAATAGCCCGCCGTTCGTCCAACCAGCCGTTTAGCGCCGCTGCTTTTACCATGGAGTATTCCCCACTGACATTATAAGCAGCTACAGGGTAAGCAAAACCAGACTTAACCTGAGCGATGATATCCAGATAGGCCAAAGCTGGTTTGACCATTATAATATCAGCGCCCTCGGCGATGTCTTGTTCTACTTCCCGAATCGCTTCCCTGGCATTCGCCGGGTCCATCTGGTAGCCCCGCCTATCTCCAAATTGTGGTGTGCTCCCGGCGGCGTCCCGAAACGGGCCGTAAAAGGCGGAGGCATGTTTAGCAGCATAGGCCATGATAGGGATTTGTGTTAACCCACCTTCGTCCAGCCGTTGCCGGATGGCAGATATCTGGCCGTCCATCATTGCAGAAGGCGCCACCATGTCAGCGCCGGCCTCGGCGTGAGACAGGGCTGTTTTGGCCAGTAGCTCCAGCGTGCGGTCATTGTCCACCTCGCCATTCATCAACACCCCGCAATGGCCGTGACTGGTGTATTCGCAGAGGCACACATCAGTTATCACTACAAGTTCAGGGACAGCCTTTTTTATGGCCCGGATAGCTTCCTGTGTTATCCCTTTTGGAGCATAGGCCTCCGAGCCTTCTTCATCCTTATGGGCAGGCAGGCCAAAGAGTAAAACAGCGGGAATACCAAGCCGGGCTATCTCTTCAACCTCGTGACCCAGGGAGTCCGGTGAGAAGCGGTATACCCCTGGCATTGATGTTATTTCCTGTTTCAGGTTATGGCCATGAGCTATAAAAAGGGGATATACAAAGGAATCGGCGGATAATCTGGTCTCCCGCACCATTCGGCGCAGGTTCTCGGTGCGGCGTAGCCGCCGTAAACGCAACTGAGGGAATTCTGACATATGACCTCTATTTATACCCCGGGTTTATTGCTATTGATAAATTACCTTAAACTAGTAATGCGATAGACTCGCAAAGACTTTTTATACCCCAGGTTTAAACCTGGGGTATAGGGTACGCTCTCATCCCAGGAAACTGGCCTGTGTCAACATATTTAGTCAATGACTATAAACTGGGGTATAACACGTTTTAAATAAACAGGCTGATATCCGCATAAGCCGCAAATTCCAGGAAAGCTGCCGCCCCGGCTATTTCCACCCCATCCAGCAAGTCTTCTTCTTTAACGCCCATAACCCCGCAGGTAGTCGAACAGCCATAGAGTTTAACTCCAAGCTGTTTGGCGGTATCGACAAATTCAGGAATGGGCATCATATTTTGCTGTGACATCATGCGCTTTAGCATGAAAGTTGCCATAGCAGTCATACCAGGAATAGCTCCAACAAGATTGGGCACAGGCATGGGCATGGCCGGGTTGCCCAACGGGGCTACCTTCAACGATTTATATTTTTTCTTATTGACAATATCCAGGCCATAAAAAGTAAAGAAAATCCCCACCTCCATCCCCATAGCCGCCGCTGTAACGGCTAAGATAAGGGGCGGGTAGGCCATATCCAGGGTCCCTTTTGAGGCGATGATAGCCAGGCGCTTGGGTCCCATTGCCTTATGGGCCTCAGCGTGCAGCTTTTTAAAGGTCTCAGCATCGATGGTTATTGCTTCACCGGGTTTTACTAGCTTATCCGTCATAGCCAACCTCCTCAGGCCTTCTTTATCTTGATAAAGAAGGTATAAACCCCCTTGTCTTCTACCGCTTTTACCAGACTATGACCGGTTTCGGCGCAAAACGAAGGGAAATCCTTTTTTGCCCCCTTATCGGTAGATAAAACCTTCAAAATTTGTCCCGGTTGTAAGTCATCTATTGCCAGCTTGGTCTTGACTACCGGCATTGGACATAAAAGACCTCTGCAATCTAAAGTTGAATCTGCCTTTATCTCGTTTGTCATCCTACGAACTCCCCTTTTTGAGTATAAACTAACTTTGAAGGCTCTACAGTAGGCGTTTTCCTGTCTCACTACGAAACACGAAATTAGCCTGGTAATCCCTTCTCCCTTAAGGGGAGAAGGCTAGGATGAGGGTGGTTTGTCAGAAGCGTTTGTGCCCCCTCACCTTATTCCTCTCCGATGGGGAGAGGAGATTGCAATGGCTATTTTCAGAGCAATGACGTTATGCGATACTAGCCCTGGGTGAGCCCGGATGTTCCTGCGTAAGGTATAATGTCACTTTCCACCATATCTATCTACAAGCGCCTGAACCAGCCCTGGGATTGTATGTTCTTTAGCTACTAAATCTACTTTAAGGCCGGACTTCTCGGCGGTTTCTGCGGTTACCGGACCAATACAGGCGATAAAGCTTCCGTCCAATATCTTTTTATTGCCATCCAGAAGGTTCACCAACCCCTTTACCGTGGAGGAACTGGTGAACGTAATTAAATCAATTCCATCTTTAAAAATACGGTTAACATCCGCCGAACTCCGCCTGGCTGGAACAGTTTTATAAGTAACCACCTGTTCCACTCTGGCCCCCATTTTAACTAACTCGGTTGCCAGTTCCTGACCTGCCAGATCGGCTCGTGGCAGGAGAAAAGACGTTCCTTCCACTTTAATACTGCGGAAACTTTCCAATATTCCCTGGGATGAAAAATCACCGGGTATCAAATCGGAGACAATGCCATATTTTTTCAGGGAAACAGAAGTTGCCTCTCCAATGGCACATATTCTAATCTTACCCAGAGACCTGGCATCCTTCCCGATTTGAAATAAACGCGAGAAGAAAGCCTCCACGCCATTAGTGCTGGTGAATACTACCCAATCATACACTGAGAGTTGGGATAGCGCCTTATCCAGAGCTTGCAGGTCCGGATTACTTTCGATAGTGATAGCCGGCAACTCCACAGCCTCAGCGCCCTCTTGAGTCAATAGCCGGGATAGGACACTGGCCTGGCTGCGGGAGCGGGTTACCAGCACCCGTTTGCCAAAAAGCGGACGGTTATCAAACCAGCGCAGTTTATCTCTAAGAGACACTACCTCCCCTATAACTGCCACCACAGGGGGGCCGAAATTGGCTTTCTCCGCCTTTTGGTCTATGTCGGAAAGCGTGCCTACCAGAGTTTTCTGCCGTGGAAGAGTGCCCCAACGAATAAGGGCTACAGGGGTAGTGGGTGGACGACCATATTTTATCAGTTCGCCACATATCGCCTTCAGGTTCTCCCGCCCCATTAAAAAAACCAGCGTATCCACTCCGGTCGCCAGTTTATCCCAGGCGATGCTGGAGGATTCTTTTGTAGGGTCTTCATGTCCGGTAATCACGGCAAAAGATGAAGCTACATGGCGGTGTGTAACGGGGATTCCTGCATAAGCCGGTACGGCTATTGCGGCTGTTATACCAGGTACTATCTCAAAAGGGATACCATCGTTGACGAGGGCGTCAGCCTCTTCGCCACCCCTCCCCAGGACAAAGGGGTCTCCACCTTTAAGGCGGGTAACAATTTTCCCTTCTTTACCTTTCGCCACAAGCAGGGCATTAATATCCTCCTGCTCCATAGCGTGCTCTTTCGCCCCTTTGCCGACATAGATAAGCTCACAGCCCGGTTTAACACGGGCCAGGATTTTTTCATCAACGAGGCGGTCGTAAACAAGCACCTCCGCCTGTTCCAGACACTCGATACCCCGAAGTGTTATAAGCCCCTCTGCGCCCGGTCCGCCGCCAACTAAATAAACCTTGCCCCTTTTATTCATGCTAGTTCACCTGCAAGGATTTTGTCAGCGCCCAGGGCCAGCAACCGCCTGCCAAGCAAGTGCCCTAATCCTTCACACATATTAACATCCCCGTTGATCCCCGAACGGACGACATGATTGCCATCCGGACAGGCTACGATTCCCTGAAGAATTATTGTTCCCTCTTTGACCCGCCCGTAAACCCCTATAGGAACATTGCATCCTCCGCCCAGGTGTACAAGGCAAGCCCGTTCAGCACAAATTGCCTGATTAGTAGCCTCATGGTTGAGTACTTTTACCATATCAGCTATTTCCAGGTTATCCTGCCTTACCTCGATAGCTAACGCACCCTGGCCGACTGCTGGTAGGCATATCTCGGGAGATAGCAATTGAGTTATTTTATCCGCCAGTCCAAGCCGTATCAGGCCGGCCGCTGCTAAAACAGCGGCATCAACCTCTCCTGTATTCACTTTACGAAGGCGGGTGTCCAGGTTACCCCTTAAGTCCACTATCTCTAAGTCAGGGCGATAGGCTAGGATCTGGGAGGCACGGCGAGGACTGGATGTTCCTACAGTGGAGCCCGGAGGTAGGTCATCGAGTGTTTCCCCATTTTTAGAAACTAACGCGTCTCTGGGGTCAACCCGCTTTGTAATTGCTCCGACTATAAGTCCCGGTGTCAACTCGGTTGGTAAGTCCTTAAAGCTATGCACTGCAAAATCTATTTCACTGTTTATCAATGCAACTTCTAATTCTTTTACAAATAATCCTTTACCACCTAATTTAGGCAAGGGTTTGTTCGTGATAACGTCACCCTGGGTTGTAATCTTTTTAATATTAAACTGAACTTCTGGATATTTCCCATTTAACTGTCTGATTACATCCTGGGTCTGAGCCATAGCCAAAGGGCTCCCACGCGAGCCAACAATAACAGGGCGAGAACTTTCCATAGCTAGTTTTTGCCATCCTCCAGACCAAAGAACTCTCTAAGAACGGGTAGATAGCGATAACCTCTATCTTCATCCTTGAGAAAAATAGTGGGATTATGCAGCAATTTTTTGATTATAGCTTTTGTCATGGCATCCAGGCTTTCCTGTTGTTCAGGAGTTAATTCAGGTAACTTTTTTAGAGTCTTTTCGAGTTCAGTCATACGCACTCTCTCAGACCGCTCTCGCAATTCAATGATCGTGGGCTTTACCCTCAGGTTATTCCACCAGCGAAGCGCGCGGGCTACTTCAAAATCAACGATAGTTTCCACTTTCAAACCTTCCCGTTTGCGTTCGTCGAGATTAGCTTGACTGCAAGTCTGCAGGTCGTCAATATTATAGAGACAGACATTCTCCAGTTTACCGGTTTCCGGGTCTATATCTCTAGGTACGGCAATATCAATGAGTATAATAGGTCTGCCATCACGCTGCTTCATTACCTCAGCCATACTATCCCGGCTGAGGATAAAATTAGGTGCACCGGTAGCAGTGACTACCATATCGGTATTTACTAATGCTGTAGTAAGGTCGGAAAACGGGACAGCCTGCCCGTTCAGTTGTTTGGCTAAAGTAACCGCCCTTTCGTAGGTGCGGTTAGTGACAAAAATGTTTGTAGCGCCACTATCCCTCACAATTTTCCCGGTCAGCTCTCCCATCTCACCGGCGCTAATAATGAGCACTTTCTTGGTACTCAGGTCCCCTAATACCTTCTGAGCAAGCTCTACACAGGCATGGCTGATGGATACCGCATAGCGGCTGATACCAGTTTCCGTACGGGCGCGTTTACCCACCCGAAGAGCTTGCCGGAATACGTGTGCCAGAGGACTCTTCAGCGTGCCATTGGATTCAGCGACTTCCAGCGCCCGGCGAACCTGGGCCAAAATTTGCTCCTCTCCAAAAATCATCGAATCCAGGCCACAGGTCACATGGAAAAGGTGACGGATAGCTTCTTCATGGATATGAGCATATATCCGGGATGTAAATTCCCCCCGTGGCATGTGGTGATAATCACTGAGGAATTGTACCAGCTTCTGGCTATCTTTTAAGGGGTCTTCCCCCACGGAATAAATTTCAGTCCGGTTGCAGGTGGAAAGCACCACATTAGGCCCAAGATAGCGGTAAAGGATGGCTAAAACCTCTTTCATTTTATCCGAGGTTAAAGCCATTTTTTCCCGCATCTCTAATGGGGCAGTGGTATGGTTTACGCCCACAACGATTATATTGTTCATTCTACCCCGGTCCACTTCTCCAAATTGGTTAGCAATCTCTCACGGGCGGCTTCGGTTTCACCCCTGTCAACCAGCTCCAGGAGTTCTGAGTCCATTGATGCCTGCCACGCCTCCCCTGCAATATGCTTACCCTTAGACAGTAAATCCCGGCGAACTTGGGAGGCTATATCAAGGAGTATAGCATACCTGGGTGCAAAACTCTTTTCAATGTCTTGTCGCATCTTGCGGGCCAGGGCGGGGCTTTTGCCACCGGTTGAGATAGCTATGGTTAACTCTCCCTGGCGTATTAACGAAGGAACAATAAAATTGCCTTCGGATGGCGTGTCGACTACATTTACCAGGATGTTCCTCCGCTCAGACTCAACCGCAACCTGGTGGTTTATCCTTTTATCACTTGTTGCTGCGATAGCCAGAAAAATACCATCCAGGTCTCCAGTCTCAAAGGGACGCTTTTCAATCTCGATGTCCCCTTGCCCTCCCAGCGACTTTATACTGTTACTAAACCGTGGACTGACAACTTTAACCCGGGCGCCGCTCTCGACAAGCAAGCTTACTTTTCGAGCTGCCACCTCTCCGCCACCCACGACCAAACAGGTCCGCCCCTTGAGATTTAAAAAAACTGGATAATAATCAGGCATAGATTGACGTATCCCGGTTATTCTTTACCAATAAAATTTAACCGTCGCTTTTTTAAATTCTCTGGTACTAAAAAGGACAATATAATCGCTGATTTTCACCTTTTCAGCCATGAGTTTTATCGTCGCCAAACATCCTTCTTGCGTAGGGGCATGGACCATGGTAAAAAGGTTATATGTCCACTGGGGGTAGGTTACACGCTGGTAGCAATGAGTTACTTGAGAGGATGCTGCAAACGTTTTGCCTACTTCTTCTATACGGTCTACCGGCACACGCCAGCAACCCATGCCATTAGCAATAAAACCCAGCTTCCGATGAAACAGGAGAGCAGCGAAGCGCCTCATTACACCGCGGGAAAGAAAATCTGTAGCCCGCTCCAAAACCTCCGATTCCTTCATCCCTAACCGCTTCGCCATACCCAGAAAGGGTCTCTCTTCCAGCGGTAAATCTATCTGCAACTCTCTGATTAATGCTATTTCGGCAGGGGTTAATGTTTGTGAAGAAATCGTTGTTTGAGAATAAGGCCCGTCATTGCTGATACCTACAGCCACTTCATCCTGGTCTGATATTTTGAAAAAGGCGCCAATCTTGAATACCTTTATCGCAGGTAGCACCAAAACTGATTCTGCGCCAACCTGACTGGCAAGCTTTTCGCAGGCTACCCTCATATCTTCTCCTGGCGGCAGCGCCAGGGTAAACCATAAATTGTATTTATAATTCCGGGCATAGTTGTGGCTAACACCCGGGTGCCGGCTGATAATATCGGCGGCTGCCTCGAGCTTACCTTCGGGAAGGGATAGGGCTGCCAAAGTACTCTGGTACCCTAAAGCCCGGCTGTCGAAAATCGCACAGATTTCCCGGATGACGCTCCTGGATTTTAGCGCTCTAATCCGTTCAATGGTTTCGGTAGTATTGATTCCCAGGTCTCGTCCCAATTCATCGAACGGTTTTTCTACGAGAGGAAAAGCCTGTTGTAATTTTTCCAACAGACGCTTGTCGGTAAAATCCAATTCCATTAAGCCTGACTCCCCGGTTGATAGATGCAATTAGGCTCCTCAGCCATGTAATCGCCGGTAACTCCATAGGCCCTGGCCCGCGAGCCTCCACAGATATTCTTGTACTCACAACGGCCACATTTTCCCTTAATGCGGGTGGTGTCCCGTAACTCTAAAAATAATGGGGACTTGCGGTAAATCTCTGTGAGCGATTGCCGGCGCACATTCCCGGCCACTAATGGTAAAAAGCCACTGGGGTAAACCTCTCCAATATGGGATATAAAACAACAACCGTTGCCATCGTTGACACCTTTAGAGGCGCGCCCGATACTATCTCCATGCTGGAAGCCAGGGGTAACTGTTTCTGGCCTTTTAGCTTGATTCTCTACTGCCTCGGCTTTGCGTCTTTGTAAGGTCACGCGGCGGTAATGTTCTGCGGCAGTCGTCTTTACATCAAACCCGACCTGTTTGGTCAGGTCATATAGCCAGTTAAAAACTTCCTCATGTTGCTGAGGGGTTATCATATCCTCCCGCTGTCCGCGGCCTGTGGGCACGATGAAGAATACATCCCACATAACAGCTTTGCATTTAACGACAAAATCCACCATATTATTTAAATCGGATATATTATAGCGGCTAACCGATGTATTTATCTGGAGGGAAACCCCGGCCTCCCCAACCGCCTTGATAGCACTTATGGTTCGGTCAAAGGAGCCAGGTGTGCGGCGGAAAGCATCGTGGATTTCGGCTGTTGAACCATCTACGCTGATAGAGGCGCGGGCTAACCCTGCATCCTTCGCCTTGCCCATTATTTCAGGGGTTACAAGGCGGGTAGCGCTGGGGGCCAGAGACACCCTCATCCCTCTGTCATTGCCATACTTGATGAATTCTAAAAGGTCGGGGCGCATTAGCGCATCGCCCCCGGTAAGGACCATTAGAGGAGTCCCCATATCGGCAATTTCACCCAGAAGGCGTATCCCCTCTTCGGTAGTTAGTTCCATAGGATTGCGTTTGGGCTGGGCTACTGCCCGGCAATGCCGGCACGCCAGGGCACATGCTTTTGTCATTTCCCAGAATGCAATAAATGGGGTCTGGCTAAAATCTATCCCGGCAAATGAAGGTTTGCCCCGTTCCTGCGCGGTGGTTTCCCTGGATACCATCACTGGGCGATTCCTATCTCCTGGTCTGTTAAATAGCAGGCAGGATCTTGTTCCCAAATATCGCCATACACCGCCTCAGCCCGCACACGGAAGTTGCCCCCGCACAGCTCAAGGAACTGGCAGCGAGCGCAACGGCCTTTAATCATCGCTCTTCTATTTTTTAACCCCCGCATTACAGGGTCCGATACATCTTCCCATATCTCGCCGAAGCTCCTCTTGCGCACATTGCCGAAGGTGTAATGCTGCCAGAACTGGTCGGGGTGGACATTACCTACCTGGTCTATTTCACCGATCCCGACACCCGAATTATTGCCGCCATTCATCTTTAAAAAACGATATATCTCTGCGGCGCGCTCGGGTTGTTCTTTTTTCATCTTTAAGTATAAGTAGACACCATCGGCGTAATTATCTACCGTTAAAATCTCTTTAACCAATCCCCGGCGGTGAAAGTCTGTGGCCCGTGCCATGATGAGGTCTACTGTCTCCCTGGCCTCTGCATGAGTCAAGTCGGCTTCTATTATCTTGCTACCTCGGCCCGAATAAACCAGGTGATAAAAGCACACGCGGGGTATATCTTCAGATTCCACCAGGTCTAATATGGCGGGAATCTCATGCCGGTTGAATTTGGTGATGGTGAGACGCAATCCAACTTTAACACCAGCTTCCCGACAGTATCTTATGCCATTGAGCGCATCCCTGAAGGCCCCTTTCTTTCCCCTGAAACGGTCATTAGTAGCCTCCAAACCATCCAGGCTGACTCCGACATAGGTTATTCTGGCATTTTTCATTTCACGGGCCAGGGATGGTGTAATCAAAGTGCCGTTAGTGGAATAGGTGGAACGCAAGCCTTTGCTTGAAGCGTAAGCAGTAAGCTCCAGGAGGTCCGGTCTGGTTAACGGCTCGCC